>CAJJPW010000005.1 GCA_905193725.1 uncultured Eubacteriales bacterium | reverse complement strand
CCTCTCAAAACTTCCTTTCTATTCTACGCAAATTGTGCCCAAACATTACAGCCGGCAGGTGCTTTTTCCCGCCGCGCCAGACCATTTTCATGTGGCACAATCATCACTTGTTTTATTATATAATAAAATGTAAAATATGGGTAGTAAATTTTCTCTCGGCACAGAAAATGCTTGCAGGACTTACTAATGCATTGGCGCTAAAAGCGCAGCATAAGCCGGAGGAAAAAATGAGAGAAAAATGCGATTGCGATCATTTTAGAGGTGAAGACATATGGCAGAAATCTTAGAGATGCTCATGGTAATTAGCTTTGGCTTTGCTTGGCCGGCTTCTATCATCAAATCCTATCGAGCGAGAAGCGCCAAGGGCAAGAGCCTGAGCTTTTTATGTATCATCGAGTTGGGATATGTCTTTGGCATATTAGCCAAAATCATTGGAGAAAACGTGAACTATGTCTTGGTGTTTTACGTGATTAACTTGCTGATGGTAGGGGCAGATTTGGTGCTCTACTTTAGAAATACCAGGCTGGACCGCCAAAGAGAACAAGAGACAGAGCAAACCTCTTGACAAAATAGATAATTTTGGTATGATGTTATCGTTGAATATAGCATAAAACGCCTGAGGAACGAGCTGGATAGATGAGCAGTGAAGAGACATAGTGGGTGGTGCAAACTATGGCGGCCTATCAAGCGGGGCAACCTATGAGAGCAGGCGCATGAAAAAAGAGGGCACCTTTTGGTGTCAATAAGGGTGGAACCGCGGAAACTGACCTTTCGTCCCTTGGGTGAGGGATGAGAAGGTCTTTTTATCTATCACGCAATATGGGAAAGGATATCACCCAAGAGCAAAGGGCGGGAGTATCCGCCCCTTGGATGAAACTCTAATAGGAGATTTTGCCACGCAAAACCTTCCATACAAATAAAATATGGACGACAAGCAAAGTGGAATGATAAAGGAGGAAGATGTAGAAATGGAGCATTCCCAAAAGACGATGGACAAAATTGTAGGCCTTTGCAAAAATAGAGGATTTGTATTTCCCGGATCGGAAATATACGGCGGCCTGGCAAATACTTGGGATTACGGCCCACTAGGGGTGGAGTTTAAAAACAATGTGAAAAAGGCGTGGTGGCAGAAGTTCGTGACGGAATGTCCCTATAATGTGGGGTTGGACTGTGCCATTCTGATGAACCCAGAGACTTGGGTGGCGTCCGGCCACGTAGGAGGGTTTAACGACCCGCTGATGGACTGCAAGGAGTGTAAAGAGCGGTTTCGCGCCGACAAATTGATTGAGGATTATGCCTATGAGCATGGGGAAAACATCGACCCAGCTGGGATGACCAACGAGCAGATGCATGCCTTTATTACCGAGCACATCCCATGCCCCACCTGTGGCTCTCACAATTTTACGCCCATTCGGCAGTTTAATTTGATGTTTAAGACCTTCCAAGGGGTCAATGAGGACACCGCCTCGGAGATATTTTTGCGGCCGGAGACGGCGCAGGGCATCTTTGTCAACTTTAAAAACGTATTGCGCTCCACTAGGAGAAAAATGCCCATGGGCATTGGGCAGATCGGCAAATCCTTCCGCAATGAGATCACCCCGGGAAATTTCACCTTCCGCACACGGGAATTTGAGCAGATGGAACTGGAGTTTTTCTGCGCGCCACAGGAGGCACCTAAGTGGTTTGGCTACTGGAAGGACACCTGTGCCAACTGGCTGCGCTCCCTGGGCATGCAAGAGGAGCATATGAAGCTGAGAGACCATAGCCAAGAGGAGCTCTCTCACTACTCCGACGCTACGACCGACATTGAGTTCCTATTCCCCTTTGGCTGGGGAGAACTGTGGGGCATTGCCAACCGGACGGATTTTGACCTGACCCAGCATATGAATCACTCTGGCGAGAGTATGGTGTATCAAGATCCTATCACCAACGAAAAATACGTCCCATACTGCATTGAGCCCTCCTTGGGGGCTGACCGTGTAGCGTTGGCTTTCCTGTGTGAGGCATACGATGAAGAGGTGCTAGAAAATGGCGAGACCCGTATCGTAATGCACTTGCATCCGGCGCTGGCACCCTTTAAGGCAGCAGTGCTGCCATTACAGAAGAAGCTAGTGGATAAAGCCAATGAAATCTATCTGCCTCTGCTGAAAAAATACAATATCGACTTTGACGTGACAGGCAGTATCGGCAAGCGGTACCGTCGTCAAGACGAAATTGGCACACCATACTGCATTACCATAGACTTTGACACGTTGGAAGATAACTGCGTAACCGTGAGGGATAGAGACACTATGGAGCAGGTGAGAATTGGCATTGACCAGCTGGAAAAGTTCTTAGAAGATAAAATTACATTCTAGAAAAAAAGAGAGGCTTGCCTCTCTTTTTTTCTAGAAGTATTTAAAGGGAACATCGCTGTAAAATCCTCCAAAGATCAGACTCATATCCCATAAAAAACTTTTTTTATAGGGGAAAATATGGTATGATGAAAAGGAATAAAAAAGGAGAAATGAAACATGAAGGACGTAAGATACAGCTTAGAAGAGCTCAAAAAGCAAGAGAAGGAATACGAATTGGATCGTTTTACCTGTGAGGACGCCTTGCAATTGGGCCTCATTTTAATAGAGAAAGCCAAGAGTGAAAAGGCGCCAGTGGCTATAGATATCACCAGAAACGGACAGCAGATGTTCCACTATTCCTTTGATGAAGCGGCACCGGACAACGATGCATGGATTCAAGGAAAGAGCAAAGTAGTAAATTTTTTCCACTCCAGCTCACTTTATATGGAATACTGGCTAGAGGAAAATCAAAAGGACATGGTCAAAGACCGGTGTGTAGATCCATTGGTATATCGGGCCAGCGGCGGGAGCTTTCCCTTGGCCATTAAAAATGTGGGGATTGTGGGCACGATAACCGTCTCCGGTCTCCCCTCCCATCTAGATCACCAGCTGATTTTAGATAGCTTAGAGGAGTTCCGTAATAGATAAATGCGAATTGATGTTTTCAGGGAAGATATGAAATATTCATGGCCTGTTCATAAAGTTGGATTATTGTAATGAAGGACATTAACGCTATAAGTTAGGTAGGTATAGAGATGACACAACTGATTGATACCATCAAAAACAGTTTTGCCAGCTTTGACTTTGTTGTAGATATATTGGATATGGCCTTGGTGGCCATTATTATCTACAGCTTGCTTAAATTCACCAAAAAGACGAGGGCAATGCAGGTAATCAAAGGCTTGGGCATTATCATTATCGTCGCCCGTATCTGTGAATACTTGCAATTGCAGACCATGAGTTGGGTACTCAATTACATCATCAATGCTGGTGCAGTGCTACTGGTTATCGTATTCCAGCCGGAGATCAGAAGAGCTTTAGAAAAAATTGGAAGGGGAAAGATCTTCGATATCGCCTTTAACCATACCCCTACGGAAACCCTTTCGGATGTGATAGAGGAGATCATTAAATCTGTTTTAAATTTGTCCAAACATAAGATTGGGGCGCTCATCGTATTTGAACGGAAGACAGCGCTGGGAGATGTGATAGAGAGTGGAACGATTCTAAATGCGGCAATCTCCAGCGAGCTGATTGAGAACATCTTTTTCCCCAACACACCGCTGCACGACGGCGCTATGATCATTCACGATGATGTGATTGTGGCGGCAGGATGTTTTTTGCCATTGAGCGACAACAAAAACTTGCCCTCGGAGCTGGGAACGCGCCATCGGGCTGGAATTGGCATCTCGGAAGTGTCGGATTGCATTACCATTTTGGTATCAGAGGAGACCGGCGTGATTTCCATGGCCAAAGAGGGAAGACTTACCAGATATTTGGACTCCGCTGAATTGAGAGAAATTTTGGAGGATGTGCTCATTACCCGGCAGAAGACAAAAGGAGCCCGCCAAAAAAGCAAAGGAGCGGTGAAATGAGAAAAATTTGGACATTTATTAAAAATTCATTTCGAAAAAATTTAATGCTCAAAATTGTCTCAGTGCTCTTTGCAGTGATTTTGTGGAGTTATGTGATGGTAGAGACCAACCCTGTGAGAGAAAAGACGGTCAATAATGTGGAGGTGACTTTCACAGGCGTACAGGAGTTAGAGGAAAATGGTTTTGCCGTAGTGGGCAATTTAGATAGTCTGCTGGAAACAGTAAGTGTCCGCGTATCGGCTCAGAGAAGTGAACTGCAAAATGTCTCAAACGAGACGCTAAAGGCCACAGTGGACCTCTCCAAGATCACCAGCGCCGGCAGCCATGAGCTGGAGGTGAGTGCCTATTCCACCTTTGGCTTGGTGAGCGATATGGAGATTTCTCCGAGCACTGTACGGGTAGAGACGGATACTTTGCTCGCTAAAAGCGTGCCGGTGGAGTATGAGATTATAGGAGACGTGGACTCGAATCTATATTTGGGAGAGCCTACCCTCGCTCCTGATGTAATACAAGTCAGCGGTGCGCAAAGTGAAGTGGAAAAAGTAGCAAAGGCAACTGTGCAGCTCAGTGGCCCGGATATTACCCAGAGCATCAATCAGAGCTACCGCCCAGTGCTAATGGCAGAAGATGGCAGCGTGATTGACCAGCAAGAGACGGGAATCGAGGCTATGTCTGTGATTGTGCGCATGGAAGTATTGCCCAAAAAGACGGTGCCTATCAACACGTCTAATCTGGTGATTGGGACGGATCAACTGAAAACTGGCTATGAGGTGAAGAGCATTACGGTAACGCCTTCCAGTGTGGAGATTGCAGGTGCCCAAGAACTGCTAGATCAAATCACTTCCATTGATGCAGAGACCATTAATGTGGAGGGCAAGGATTCTAACGTGATTGAGACGGTGCAGCTCAGACAAATAGAGGGGATTACTATCATTGGCGGCGTTAGTGAAGTGGAAGTGGTAGTAAATATAGACCAAATCCAGCGAACTGAGACCATTGCGGATAAACAGATTTCTGTAGTGAATCGGACCAGTGGCACCACGGTAGAGGTAACTCCTGAAACAGTGGATGTAGCGATTACCGCAGGTGTGAATACACTAGAGCAAATGAATAAGAGCGATTTTGACGTCTATGTGGATGTAGATGGGCTGGGAAAAGGAACGCATAAGGTGAAATTGGGCGTTGAAGGAAACGGTCTCATTAATGAGGAGAATATAAAGCTCAGCACTGAGTACGTCACGGTAGTGATCAGTTGACAAATAAGATGAATGAGGCGGGAAGAAAGCAGCCCGCCTTGTTTTTTATACGGAGAAGCAGAACATGGAATTTATTTTGCAAAATATCAAACAACATATCCGGGAGCAAGAGGATGTGTTAAAAAAACAAGTAGCTAAAAAGTTGGGTATTGGACAGGGAGATATTGTCTCATTGCGGGTGGTACGTCAGTCTCTGGATGCCCGGAAAAAAAGTGATATCTTTTTTCAATATACGTTGGTTGCTAGAATAGAGAATCCTTACGCCATTGCCAGAGCAAAGAAGAGAGGCGCACAGTGCTACAGTGAATGGAAAGAAGAGCCGCTCACACCGGGCAACTGTGATCTAAAAGGACGTGTGGTAGTGGTGGGCCTGGGCCCGTGTGGGCTCTTTTGTGGCTACTTGTTGACTCTGTACGGATACCGGCCGCTGCTCATAGAGAGAGGCCAGGATATGGAAGGGCGCATAAATGCCTTTGAAACGCTGCAAAGTACGGGGATGCTGGATCCAGAAAACAACGTGTGCTTTGGGCTGGGCGGTGCAGGTGCTTTTTCGGACGGAAAATTGACTACTCGCATCAAAGACCCGAGGGTCAATACCGTGCTAGGGCTGCTCCATGAATTTGGAGGGCCGGAGGAGATCCTCACCATGGCAAAACCCCATATGGGTACGGAGAACATCCGCAAAACCGTACATAACATGGCACAGAAACTGAAAGAGATGGGGGCGGAAATTCGCTACAACACAAAACTCACAGACATTTGTGTGGCAGATGGACAACTCACAGGAGCGGTACTCACTTCTCCGGACGGACAAGAGAGGGTGGACACCAACGCCTTGGTCCTGGCTGTGGGCCACAGCGCCAGAGATACCTTTGCCATGCTTCACCAAAAGGGATTGTTGATGGAGAGAAAGCCCTTTGCCATTGGCCTTCGCATCGAACATGAGCGGGAGTTTATCGATAAAAGCCAACTGGGGGAATTCGCCGGCCATCCTAGACTGGGCGCAGCGGAATACCATCTTTCGGCACAACAGGGCGATAGAGGGGTGTACACCTTTTGCATGTGCCCGGGAGGAGAGGTGGTGTGCTCTGCCACAGAACCAGGACATTTGGCGGTGAATGGGATGAGCTACTACAGGAGGGATGCCCAAAACTCCAACAGTGCTGTGGTAGTGAGTGTGGGCACGGAGGATATGCCTGCTCATCCCCTAGGGGGAATTGCTCTCCAACAGCAGTATGAAAGACTGTGCTTTGGGCTGTCTGGCAGTATGGCGGCGCCAGCGCAGCGAGTTGGAGATTTTCTCCACTTCCAAAAGACGCAGAAATTTGGTACAATAAAACCCAGCTATCAGCCCTATGTGGTCCCAGCAGAGCTGCACCAATGCTTGCCGGACTTTGTAAGCGATGGCATTCAAAAGGGACTCATTGCCTTTGATCAAAAAATTCGGGGATTTGCTCAGCCGGACGCAGTGCTTACGGGAATTGAAACCCGCACATCCAGTCCGGTGAGATTGATGCGGGACGAGTCCTTTGCCTCAAATATTTGCGGCATCTATCCCGCCGGAGAGGGAGCTGGCTACGCTGGAGGGATCGTATCTGCGGCAGTGGACGGCTGGAAGGTGGCAAGGGAATTGATCATCCAGTTTGCCTGCCCCAAGCATATAGAATAATGACGATAGGAAGGGAAAAGATCCTATGGGATTTCAAAAGCTAGTTTTAATCGACTACGGAAAGTGCAAGAAATGCGATAAATGCACAGCCGTGTGCAAATTTGATGCTCTCCATAAAAGTGGAGAATACTATCAAATTGATCAGGAAAAATGCTTTACAAAATGCCGCGCCTGTGAGCTCATTTGTCCACACTATGCAGTTACCATTTACTATGAGCAGGCAGCAGGATGTGGCGGGAATTGCAGCGGATGTGACCGGGAATGCGTTGCTTCCTGCGAGGCGGCAAAAGAGCAACTGGAGAGGTGAGGAGAACAGATGAAAAAATATACTGTATTAGCTGGCAATTATGGCAGCGGTAAGACAGAGATCTCCCTGAATTTGGCGGTGAATTGTGCCAAGGAGGGGAAAAAGGTGCTGATGATTGATCTAGATATCGTCAATCCCTATTTTCGGTCGTCAGAGCACGAGCAAATGCTGAAAAGTTTAGGCATTGAAGTAATCAAGCCCTGCTTTGCCAATACGGCAGTGGACGTGCCCTCTTTGCCGCCGGATATCGCCGCGGCATTTGATGGGGATTACGACATTGTGATCTTTGACGCGGGAGGAGACCCGGTAGGAGCTTCGGCCATTGGCGTGTTCAAAAAGCAGTTTGCACTCCATGAGGACGAGACGGCGTTTTACTTTGTGATCAACTCTCTCCGGCCGCTGCAAAACGACATCGACAGCATTCGAGAGATGATCTATCTCATCAGCCACAAGGCGCGTCTACCGGTCAGTGGGCTGATCAACAACACCAATTTGGCCAACGAGACGGAAATAGATAACATCTTAGAGTCCATGGAAATGGTGGATCAGGTGGCAGAGCTGGAGGGAGTGCCCGTCAAGTACATCGGGGTGAGAGAAGACCTGCTTGGCCCCTTGCGGGAAAGGCTGGGGGAGCGGGCAGAGCGTTTGCTGCCACTACACATTTATATGCGTCCTGCTTGGCAAGACGATACCATCTAAAGTTTATATGCATAAAAAGGAAACGCAGAAGGCCCGCCACGCAGCGAGCCTTTTATCTTTCCGTTAGCACTTCGTTTCAAATGGGATTTCCCAGGTTAAATGTTGTCGATCTTCTCCTTGCGCAAGCGCCCATCTCGCAAGAGAGATTTTAAACCCTGAGCATCCTCCGCCTCTAAGGCATCTCGGTACTGGGAAAGATGCAAAATCAGGTTTTCTATTTCAGAGAGCAGAGGCCCTTTGTTGAGCAAAAATAAATCCGTCCACATGTCCTCGTTGAGCTTGGCAACCCGGGTGAGGTCTTTATAACTCCCTGCGCTGTAGCCCACATGCTGATCCGCCTCGGGGCTTTTGATGTAGGCGTTGGACACCACATGGGCTAGCTGAGAGGTAAAGGCGATCATCTTATCGTGGTTTTTGGGGGAAGTCTGCACCACTTTCCCAAAACCCAGAGAGAGGAAGAGTTCCCTCGCTTGGGAGATCACCTGCTCTGGAATCCAACTGCCAGGGGTCAAGATCATGCTAGCTCCCTCAAAGAGTGTGGCCAGGGAATACTGGTAGCCAGAGAACTCCCGACCTGCCATGGGGTGCCCACCGATATAGAAAAGGCCGTGCTTCTGACAGATAGGATCTAATTGGCTACAGACGTACTGTTTAATGCCGCACAAATCCACGATCAACGTCTGAGGAGAAAACAGCCCAATATGCTCTTTTACAAAATCCACGGATTGTTTGGGATAGAGGGATACCAGCACCACTTGCACAGCGCCTGCCTGGTCTGGCGAAAAGGAGGCATCGATACTGCCCTCTTCCAGTGCCTGCTGGACTACTTGGGAGGAAATATCCATCCCGATTACGTGATGAGAGGTCTTGGTTTTGATTGCCTTGGCCATCGAACCGCCGATGAGCCCCAGGCCAACTACGAGAATATTTGCCATCATACCATACTCCTTGCCTTATAAAACATACTCTGCCCTTTGGCGAAAAGGGCGCTACCTTGCTACAGTTTTATGATACGGTCTTTTCGCCCATTTGTCAAACAGAGAAAAAACAGGTGGAGTTTGCAAGATGAGAATAAAAAAGTTGCATTCGCTATCGATACTGTAAGCAAAAAAGCTGCAAAACTCACAGAAAATTCAACATTTATCAAAAAAACATGCAAAAATCATGCAATTTTTAAAAAATATGTATTTGATATCTGGGCGAAATATGATATATTATTAGAGTAGGCTAGGGTAGTGATAGAAGGAAAATGGCATAAAGTATGACCTAGCGTCTGTCTAAGTACTTGTTAGACAGACTTTTCGTTATTTATGAAAGAAATGCTTCCAGGCGCCAATGGAAAAGAAAAAATGGCTGCCAGGGGGCGTGGATGATAGATTTATCTCAATGGCCGCAGGAGCCTCGGCAGTGCGGCAAAATTTAGAAGTAAGAGGGGATGAAGAGAAATGGCAAAATTGATAATTAACGAAGATGCTTGTAAGGGCTGCACACTTTGTATTGACGCTTGCCCCAAGAATCTTTTGGAGCTGGACAAATCCAAGCTAAATGCAAAGGGCTATCACCCGATTTCCATTAAAGATCAAGGCGCTTGTATTGCCTGCGCATCTTGCGCGAGAATGTGCCCTGATCTGGTCTTTGAAGTGGAAAAATAGCTTCTTTATTTGCAGAATATGATCCGGTTGGTCCGGTAAAATTTATAAGTAAAAGGGGAAATAAAATGGCAAAAACATTGATGAAGGGAAATGAAGCAATTGCAGAAGCGGCAATCAAAGCCGGCTGTAGATTCTTTTTTGGATACCCAATTACACCGCAAAACCAAATACCTGAATATATGGCTAAGAGAATGCCACAAGTAGGTGGGTGCTTCCTGCAGGCAGAAAGTGAAGTATCGGCAATTAACATGGTCTATGGTGCTGCAGGAGCAGGAGCGAGAGTGATGACCTCTTCCTCCAGCCCTGGAATCAGCTTAAAGCAAGAGGGCATCAGTTACCTAGCTTGTTCTGAACTGCCTTGTGTCGTGGTAAACATGGTGCGCAGTGGCCCGGGACTTGGGGGAATCTTGCCCTCTCAGGGAGACTATTTTCAGGCTACCAAAGGCGGCGGCCATGGAGACTATCACCTGATCGTATATGCCCCTGCATCGGTGCAGGAAGCGGCAGATCTAGTAGGTCTCGCCTTTGACAAAGCGGATGAATACAGAACCCCTGTGATGATCATCGGAGACGGCATGGTGGGTCAGATGATGGAACCAGTGGAGTTTAAGGAGAGACCTGTTAAGGAATTTAAAAAGGACTGGGCGGCTACTGGATGGTCTGACAAATCTCGCCCGAGAGCAGTGGTGAACTCCCTGTACATCGAAGCAGATGAAATGCTCGCTGTCAATAAACGGCTGCAGGCAGTATATGAGACCATCAAGAAAAATGAAGTTATGGTGGAAGAGTACATGATGGAGGATGCAGAGTACGCCATCTGTGCCTATGGAACGACCTCCCGTGTGGCCAAGAGCGCAGCGAAAACGGCACGGGAACAGGGCATTAAAGTGGGCGTAATTCGTCCTATCACTTTGTGGCCATTCCCCATGGAGGCCATTAATAAAGCGGCAGACCATGTAAAGCACTTCCTCACGGTGGAGATGAGCTCCGGCCAGATGGTGGAAGATGTGAAACTAGCAGTAAACGGCAAAAAGCCGGTGGATTTTTACGGCGTAGTAGGTGGCTACGTGCCCACTCCAGATGGAGTATTGAACGAAATCCTGAAGATAAAGGAGGGCAAATAACCATGGCAAAGGTGTTTAGCAAGACAAAGATGTTAAGAGACGTTCCCTTTCACTACTGCCCGGGGTGTACCCACGGCATCGCTCATCGACTAGTGGCAGAGTGCATTGAAGAGCTGGGAATGCAGGATAAGGCAGTGGGCATCGCTCCTGTGGGCTGTGCTGTGTTTGCCTATAAATATTTTGACTGTGATATGTACGAGGCGGCCCACGGCAGAGCGCCGGCAGTGGCCACAGGTGCCAAAAGAGTGCATCCTGAAAATTTGATCTTTACCTATCAAGGAGATGGAGACTTAGCTTCCATCGGCGCGGCAGAGATTGTTCACGCAGCGGGCAGAGGGGAAAAAATCACCACCATCTTCTTGAACAACGCAATTTACGGCATGACAGGCGGCCAGATGGCGCCTACCACGCTGGAGGGCCAAGTTACTACTACTTCTCCCTATGGCAGACAGGCTGATCACTGTGGAAAGCCGCTGAGAATGGCAGAAATGCTGGCTACCATTGAAGGAGCCTACTATATTGAGAGAGTGGCGCTCAACAACGTGCCCAACATCATCAAGGCAAAAAAGGCTATCAAAAAGGCATTTACCTATCAAATGGAGGGCAAAGGGTTTACCATGGTAGAAATTCTGTCCACCTGCCCCACCAACTGGGGATTAGGGCCCAAAGAGGCTTTAAAATGGCTGGAAGACAATATGATTCCCTATTATCCATTAGGCGTGAAAAAGGAGGGAAATTAATATGACAGAACAAGTAATTTCCGCAGGATTTGGCGGCCAGGGAGTGTTGCTGCTAGGACAGCTTTTGGCATATGCTGGCATGGACGAAGGTAAAAATGTGTCATGGATCCCTTCTTACGGCCCGGAGATGCGCGGGGGCACAGCCAACTGTAGCGTCATTGTTTCGGACGAGGAAGTATGTTCCCCGGTCGTAGTGGAGGCAGATACAGTCATCTGCATGAACCGGCCTTCTCTAGAAAAATTTGAGTCCAGCGTGAAAAAGGGCGGCAGACTATTCATCAATAGCTCGCTGATTCACATCAAGGCCACAAGGGACGACATTGAGGTTTACTATGTACCCTGCAATGAAATTGCGGCAAAGCTGGGCACAGAAAAGGCAGCTAACATGGTAATGTTGGGGGCTTATCTGAAAAAGACCGGCCTAGTGGATGGCAAGAGCGTAATCGCACGCCTTGCAAAATCCTTTGGGGAAAAGAAAGCACATCTGATCCCCATGAATGAAAAGGCGCTAGAAGAGGGCGCAAAAGCTGTATAATGTAATAAAATTATTTTGTACAAAAGCAAAGTAAAAAATGCCTGGGACGTGTGAAAATCAGTCTCGGGCATTTTTATTTTCCTCAAAATGGGGATAAATATGAGGCGTCTATAGAACACAGAGAAGAGCGGGAACTGCTATTTGCGGTTTGAAGGGCCTATGGAGGAGTTTTTTAGCATGAACTTAGCTGCTGTGAATATACTTAATATTAGAATGGGTAAAAAGAGGACAGAAACAGATGAGGATCTTTTAGGAAACGCAAAGGGGTATGGGAAGTGAGCAAGAAGAAAATAGAGCAGGTAGAAGTTACACAAATTCAGCAGCAAAAGTCGGATAAGTTTGGCAATTTTGCAAGGCGTACTCTTTACCGCCATCCAGTACATAGACGCATCAGCAGCATACGATTTTCTAGCAATGAGGGGAACCAAAAGAGACAGCAGCAGGCAAAAGAGGCCAGAAGTTACAAAAAACTCGTGGTCAATACCTGTGTGTGTGGGCTCATCGCCTTAGCAGTTGTAGGTATTAAATACACAGATACGCCGTTTACCAACATGATCTTAGGGCATATCGAGGATGCGGTGAATACCGACTTCGTCATCGATGAGGATATTGGAAAATTGAAATTTGTAAATTCGGATGGAGAAGATCAACAGAGTACGGCTGTGATGAGCAGAAATATTGAGGCCTTTCACTATCCCTTAGAAGGAGAAGTAGTGAAGTCATTTAGCGAGCAAAATCAGGGGGTGACCATTCGACCTTCAGATAATCAACAGCAGGTGATCTGCATGAAGGACGGCACCGTCGCCAAAAAGATTCGCTCAACGCTCGTCATGCAAAACCAAGATGGATCGATTACCCTCTATGATGGGATAGACAGCAACGTAGAAGTGGGCACACAAATCAGCTCAGGCCAAGAACTGGGAGCCCTCAGTGGGGAAAGTTTATATGTGGAGACGCTGATAGACGGAAAATATGTGGATCCCTTAAAGGAATAAAGGCATTCTTAGCGATGATGAGGCAGAACGGGCTGGCAATGGGAATGAAGGAATGACATTAAAACTTTTTAACGGAAAAATCAGGATCAATATCGTGTTTGTGGCGCTACTGCTGGCAGCGATTATCTTTGTGGAGACCAATGGGTTGTTGAGTCTATCCATTGTCATTCTAGTGCATGAGCTTTCCCACGGCTTAATTGCCCGCATTTTAGGGCACCGTATCTTGTATTTTGAGGTGTTGCCCTTTGGCTGTGCGGCGAAAATCGCCGGGCTCTCCAATATTGAGTACTCCAAGGAGATTATGGTGGCGGCGGCAGGGCCGGCCAGCAATATGATCTTTGCGGCGCTGTGCCTACTATATCAGCATAATAGTGGGGATACCAGTGGACTTTGCAGTGCCCTTTATCAGGCGAATATTATGATCGCAAGTGTGAATTTGCTGCCCAGCGTGCCCTTGGATGGAGGACGAATTTTTCGGGCGATTTTAGCCAGCAGAATTGGATTTCGAAAAGCCACGCAAATTACTGGCTGGCTGGGGATCATCCTGGGAACCCTTCTCACCTTAGGTGCTGCCTACTGGGTCATTACAGGAAGCGCCAATCCCACCGGTGGGTTTATGGGGATCTTTATGGTGTATTCTGCCATTAAAGAGATGAAAAGCGCTCGCTTTGAGTCGGCGAGAATTTTTTCTGGCAAGAAAAACAGGTTTGCAAGCAGAGATGTGATGGATGTAAAAGTATACGCCACAGATAGCACTCGTCCTATTGGTGAGGTGGTGGCAAACTTTGATCACAAAAAATACAACTTGGCCTGTGTGCTGGATCAGAATATGAAAATGGTAGACGTGATAGATGAATCTGAGGTCATGAACGCCATGATACAAAAGGGAGCGAGGCAAAAAATTGGCATGATCAAAGCTCACAGACGTTGACCACTTCCGCAAAAAATGTTACATTATATAAGTTATGATGTAACGATATAATTAGGAATGTCTATGCTAAAGGAGTAGGGTATTGATCGATCGCACAAAATTAGAAGAAATTCTCCCGTTGGTAGAAAAACCTGCCAGGTATACAGGTGGAGAGCTGAATATGGTAAAAAAGAACCCAGAGGGGCTCCTTCGCTTTGCGCTGGCATTTCCCGATGTATATGAAGTGGGAATGTCTCATTTGGGGACAAGTATTCTATACCACCTGCTAAACGAAAGAGAAGATACTTATGTGGAGCGGGTCTTTGCGCCTTGGGCGGACATGCAGCAGAAGATGCAGGAGGTAGGGCTTTTACTCTACACCTTGGAGACGGGGACAGAGCTTTCCCAGATGGATATGGTGGGATTTAACTTATCCTATGAAATGTGTTATACCACTGTGCTCAAAATGCTGATGCTTAGCAATATTCCCATTTGGGCGAACCAGAGAGGGGAGGACATGCCCCTGATCATTGCCGGTGGCGCCTGTACGTACAATCCGGAACCTTTGGCTGAATTCATCGATCTGTTCGTCATTGGGGAAGGAGAGGAAGTTACAGGAGAACTGCTGGATCTGCTTCAGCAAAAAAAACAGTTGCAGTGGGATAAGAAGAGGTTTTTAGAAGAAGCGGCGAAAATACAGGGAATTTATGTACCACAGCTGTATGAAGTGAATTACCAGGAAGATGGAATGATTGCTACGGTAACCGCCCAAAAACCAGCGTCGCTTCCTATTCATAAGAGGTTCATTTTGGACATGGATGGCGCATATTTCCCGTTAAAGCCCATTGTGCCTTTTGTAAATACCATCCACGACAGGGCAAACTTGGAAGTTTTTCGGGGTTGTTCTAGGGGCTGTCGGTTTTGCCAGGCAGGGTTTATCTACCGGCCGGTGCGGGAAAAGAAGACCCAAACGTTGCTGAAGGAAGCAAGGGAGATAGTGAAAAACACAGGATACGAGGAGATTTCCCTCACATCCTTGAGCACATCAGATTACTCTGATATTGAAAATTTAGCAACTCAGCTGCTGGATGAACTGGGAGGGCAGAGGGTTTCTGTCTCCCTTCCCTCTTTGCGGGTGGACACCTTTGACAAGGAATACGCAAAAAAAATGCAGGATCTACGGAAATCCAGCTTTACCTTTGCGCCAGAGGCGGGTACCCAGCGGCTGCGGGATGTGATCAATAAAAACGTAACCCATGAGGACATCATGCGGGCGGCTACCTACGCTTTTGAGTCTGGATGTACTACTATGAAATTATATTTCATGTTGGGGCTGCCCACAGAGACCAAAGAGGATATAGAGGGAATCGCCAAGCTGGCACAGGAAATCGTGTCCATCTTTCGAAATCTTCCTAAGGAAAAGCGGAGAGGATTTTTGAAGCTGACGGTGAGCACTTCTTGCTTTGTGCCAAAGCCCTTTACTCCTTTTGTGTGGTGTGCCCAGGATTCCATCGAAGAGCTCAAAGAAAAACAGAAGTATCTAAAGAGCCTGCTTAGCACAATCAAGGGAGTGCGGTATATTTACCACGATCCTTACTTAAGCTATTTAGAGGCGGTATTTGCCAAAGGAGATAGAAGGTTAGCAACTGTTTTAGCATATGCGGTGGAGCATGGAGCCATGTTTGACAGTTGGCAGGAGTTTTTTGACTTTGCGCTATATCAAAAGGCCTTTGAACAGGCGGGAATTGACCCAAGCTTTTATGCCAATCGGGAAATCCCCTTGGAAGAGCCTCTTCCCTTTGACCACATCAGCTGTTATGTGAGCAAGGAATACCTGCAAAGGGAGTATCAAAGAGCAAAAGAGGCACAGACGACCCACGACTGTAGAAGTGGATGTACTGGCTGTGGACTCATGCAGGTGGGAGGCTGTGTGAAATGAGAGTAGGGTTAAAATTTTCGAGAAGGGGAAATGCCAAGTTCATCTCCCATCTGGATATGCAGCGGGTGATGGGTAGAGCATTGCGGCGCTCTGGGCTGCCGGTCAAGTATTCGGAGGGGTTCAACCCCCATATTGTGATGTCCTTTGCGTCGGCTCTGCCAGTGGGCATGGAGACCGAAGGGGATTATCTGGAATTTCAACTGATAGAGGATCTGGAGATTGAAAAAGTGCAAGAGGCACTGGGCCAATCTATGCCAGAGGGACTTGCCATTCAAAAAGCCTGGAGAATCGAGGATGGTTCGCCTAAACTGATGGCAGCAGCAACGGAAAGTGAATATGAAATAGGTATCTACACCCAAGACCCAGAAGAATTTCAAAAGGTGCTAGAGGACTTACTGGCATCTACTAGCTGTATGATAGAAAAAAAGAAAAAAGGAAGGGTACGGCAGGTGGATATCCGCCCGCTGATTCAGATGGCCCAATACGACCCGGAAACAGGAATCTTGCGCACAATGTTGATGTGCAGCGGAGAAAAATCCCTCACTCCTAAGACGCTACTACAACAATTGGCAGGAGGAGACACCACTTTTGGCGTGTCAAAACTTGTAAGAAAAGATCTTTATTATTATAATAAAGGTAAACTCACATCTTTGGAAATGCTCTAAGAAAAAAAGTATATGAATTTGTGATTGAAGTCCAAGGAATCAGATTGGACATGATAATAAAAGTTTTTTATAGTTTTAAGGAGATGCAATTATGCGAAAGGAAATCATAGCAGATGTGAATCCACATGAGGCGCGGATTGCTTTGCTAGAAGATGGGGAACTAGCTGAAGTCCAGGTAGAGCTGCGAGGCAGAGAACGCATTGTTGGGAATATTTACAAAGGACGGGTTGCCAACATCTTGCCAGGAATGCAGGCGGCCTTTGTGGATATGGGCCTAGAGAAAAATGCTTTTCTATACGCTGGAGATATTCTGGTGGATAAGTCTGACTTCGAATTTGAACACAAAGAAAACGCAAAAGAGGAGATTGAGGGGAAGCTAAAAATTCCCAATATACAGGATATCTTAAAACCTGGTCAGGAAATCATGCTGCAGGTTTTGAAACAGCCAGGGGGAAATAAAGGAGCGAGGGTTACTACTCACATCACGCTGCCCGGTCGTAGACTCGTGCTCATGCCCACAGTGGACCACATCGGGGTTTCTAGAAGAATCGAAGATGAAGGGGAAAGAGAACGGCTCAAGGATATTTTAAGCGAGATCAAGCCCAAAGGCATGGGGCTGATCGTGCGTACGGCGGCGGTAGGTGGTCAAAAGGAGGACTTTGAACCGGAGATTAACTTCTTAACCAGACTATGGGAAAAAATACGGTCCAAAGCGGATTTCCTCAGCGCCCCTAGGCTCATTCACTCAGAGGAGACGCTACTATTTCGCACAGTGCGGGATCTGTTTACCGAAGATGTAGATCGTTTTTTGATCAGCGATAAGGATTATTACGAAAAAGTAGTGGCGGTGGCCAACATCACTACGCCGGAGATGAAGGATAGAATTCAGTATTATGAGTCGGACTCCAATATCTTTGATGACTTTGGCATTGAGAGTAAGATCGACAAGGCCATGCAGAGAAAGGTGTGGCTCAAAAGTGGCTGCTATTTGGTGATAGATGAGACAGAGGCGCTTACTGTAATCGACGTGAATACCGGCAAATACATTGGCGAAAATGACTTGCAGGAGACGATTGTCAACGCCAACATTGAGGCGGCGGCGGAGATTGCCAGACAGTTGCGGATTCGAGATATCAGTGGGATTATCGTCATCGATTTTATCGATATGGAGAGCGAGGAAAACAAGCAGCGGGTGGTAGAGGCGCTGGAACAGGCACTTAAAAGGGATCGGACGAAATCCAATGTGCTGGGCATTACCTCTCTTGGCTTGGTGGAGATGACCCGGAAAAAGGTGCGCCGCAAGCTCTCCACACTTTTGCAGGTTACATGTCCCTACTGTGATGGAAGAGGCAAGGTATACTCTAAGCAGGCTATGTCATTGCGTGTCCGTCGGGAGATTGCCAGAAGAATTGATAAAGACACGCCTCAGACCTTTGTGGTGGAGACCCATCCATCCATTGCCCGATATATTATTGAGAAGAACAACAGCAATCAGGCAATTTTAGACGCCTATGAGAATAAAAAGTTCTATATTGTGGCTAATAAGGATATGCTCTATGAGCAGATCAATATCACGCAAGTGGTGGATAAGAAGGATCTGGATCAGCTGATACATGACGCACAAGTTTTCTGTTAAAATGCACATAGGAGAGGAAAAAATCTCTTGGTACAAGTTGACAGGGCACTGGGCGTATGGTAAACTATTTTAGTGAGCCGCTCGACTTAAGGCTTAGGAAATCCTGAGAGAAGGTGCCTTATTCGGCGAGTATGGGTAAGAGGAGGTAACGAATATGTATGCAATCATCCAAACAGGCGGCAAACAGTATAAGGCAGAAGCTGGACGCATGATCCAGGTGGAAAAGCTGGATGCTGAAGTAGGCGCACAGTTGGAATTTGATGCATTGCTGATCTCTGGAGATGGCACAACGGAAATTGGAACGCCAATCGTAGAAGGTAAAAAAGTTGTGGCAAAAGTAGTAGAGCACGGCAAAGCAAAAAAGGTCATTGTTTTCAAGTATAAGTCTAAAAAAGACTACAAGAAAAAACAAGGCCACAGACAGCCATATACAAAGTTAGAAGTTGTAAGCATCGGTTAAAAGTTATCAGATGATTAGTAACAATGGGAATTTGAGTCTCGAAAGAGAGGTGTAAAGATACATGGCACATAAGAAAGGTGTAGGAAGCTCTAGAAACGGACGTGATAGTGAGTCCAAACGTTTGGGAGTGAAACGGTCCGATGGGCAAGAAGTTCTGGCTGGCAACATTTTAGTGCGCCAGAGAGGAACCAAAATTCATCCAGGTACCAATGTAAAACGGGGCGGAGATGATACACTCTTTGCGATTGCAGATGGTATTGTAAGATTTGAACGCTTGGGAAGAGATAAGAAAAAATGCAGCGTATATCCCAAAGCGCAATAAGGTAAATCACATGAAATGAGAAAGCCAGCGAAATGCTGGCTTTTTTGTGTACAATAAACTCAAAAAAATCTAGATTTCTCTTTTTTAAGCAAGACATAAAAATAATATAGTCATCTTTTCAAATGATATGTGAAAAGAACAGATGGTTTTCGCAAAGGGAATGAGAGCTCGCACGCAAGCTAAACCACTGCATAATCGGGCTGAGGATGGAATACACATCAAATGTAGAGCTTGTAGCAGAGAGGGAGAGGGCATTGATTAACTATATTTGGATTTTTTTAATTGTCGTGGGCTTTGGCGTGGGAATTGCCACAGGAAGGCTGGAAGACGTTACCAATGCAGCACTGGATAGCGCCACGAGCGCTGCCCAGCTATCCCTTTCTCTCATCGGCATTTACGCCTTATGGCTGGGGCTACTCAACATTGCCAATGAATCTGGCTTGATCGAAAAAATTGCCAGCAAAATGCAGCGGGTCATCCACTTTTTATTTCGAGAAATCCCTAAAAAGAGCAAGGCAATTGGATATATCACGCTGAATATGGTGGCTAACATGCTGGGCATGGGCAATGCAGCTACTCCCTTTGGCCTCAAAGCCATGGAGGAATTACAACAGATCAACCCTAATAAAAAGGTAGCCACTAATGCCATGTGCATGTTGCTGGTCATCAACACCTCATCCATTCAACTATTACCTCTCACCATTGTGGGAATTCGCGCCGCTGCTGGCTCTGCCAACCCCAGTGAGATTATCCTCACTTCGCTCCTTGCCACCACAGTAACCACCTTGGTAGGTATCATCGCATGCAAAATATTTGAAAAGAGAAGGAAAGGCCTGTGAGTACCATCTCCACCATTTCCATGCTGGCGCTGCCTCTATTTATCTGCTTTGTGGTAGTCTACGGCATGCTCAAAAAGGTAAAAGTGTATGAGGCGTTCATCAAAGGGGCAAAATCGGGAATTTCCACTGCATTTCGCGTGCTTCCCTATATTGTAGCCATGATCTTTGCGGTGGACATCTTCAAGGCGGCCGGCTGCTTTGAATACATTTCTGTCGCTTTAAAGCCAGCAATCGGCGTGCTGCACATTCCACCGGAAGTTTTGCCTTTGGCGCTGATGCGGCCATTTTCTGGAGGGGCAAGTATGGGGATGCTAGCAGGGTTATTCACCCAATTTGGACCGGACTCCTTTGTTGGCAGAGTGGCCAGCACGCTAATGGGCAGCTCAGAGACGCTGTTTTACACAGTATCCCTATACTATGGCAGTGTGGGAATTGAAAATACAAGACATACTATCCCGGCAGCCATCTTAAGCGATGTCTCCGGCCTAATCGCGTCTACTGTCATATGCCTGTTGGTTTTTGGCACCTCCGGATGATTTTATTGTGATAAATCATTGAAAAATTGAGAAAAATGATGTATGCTATTAAATACCCGATACAAAAGAAATGAGGCGGTAAATATGAAGGTCAGCGTCGTAGCGTGTTATAAACATGTAAGACCAGGTGAACTGGAGGATAAGACAGTAGTGGTGATTGATGCACTGCGGGCCAGTGCTACCATCATAACTGCCATAGACAACGGATGTATCAAACTGATGCCCGCGCAAGATACCGAGGCAGCCATGAAGCTGTACCGCTCCACAGAGGGGAAATATCTGCTCTGCGGAGAAAGGGAAGGGTATAAAATTAGCGGATACCATCTGGGCAATTCCCCTTTGGAATATAAAGAGGAGATCGTAAAGGACAATTCTCTGATCTTTACTACCACCAACGGTTCCAAATGCATCGTCAGTGCTACCTTTGCAAAACAAATTGTCATTGGCACGTTTATCAATGCATTGGCCATTGCCAAATATCTGGTAGACGGACAAGCACAAGAGGTTTGCCTATTAGGAGCAGGAGAAGAGGGAGCATTTGCCATGGAAGATGTGTTGGCAGCAGGTGCTATTCTCTCGAGAATGATGTCTCTCACCAAAGAAGTGGAGTTAGATGATTTAGGCGTCTTGGCTCATTACTACTATACCCAATTTGAAGGCAACCTAGAAAAGGCACTGGAAGGCACCAAACACTATAGCTATTTAAAATCCATTGGATTTGAACAGGATATCGACTATTGTCTGAGCATGGACATCGTAGATACTATCCCCGTATATCAAGAGGGAGAGATCGTGGCATTAAAACAGCCCAAATCTGTATGAATGAAAAGGTTGACAGATTGGGAAATTAAAGTTATCCTATAACTTAAATAAGGATTGACGATGAAAAAGAGAGTAGCAAAAAAGACCATCCGAAAGAGAGCCCGGGGCAGGTGAAAGCCGGGTGGATGTTTTTTTGTGAACATGGCTTTGGAGTTTTTGTGTTGAGCTCAGGTAAAGCACAAACGGAGGATGCGTCCGTTATTCAGCATACGCCTAGAAATGAGTGGCTGCTTATTTAGTAGTCAAGTAGGGTGGTACCGCATGAAAGAGAAATGCCCCTATCGGATAGGGGCTTTTTATGTGGAGAAATGAATGCCGCCCAAGAGAAAGGAGAACAAGATGGATCAAAAAAAGTTTTATATTACAACGCCCATTTACTATCCCAGCGATAAGCTGCACATTGGACACACCTATTGTACGGTAATGGCTGATGCGCTGGCCCGCTATAAGAGATTGCAGGGGTACGATGTGATGTTTCTCACGGGTACGGATGAGCATGGGCAAAAGATAGAAAAAATTGCCAAAGAAAAGGGCATGACGCCTAAAGAGTATGTGGATGGCATTGTGAAAACCATTCAAGACCTGTGGAAGACCATGAATATCACCAATGACGACTTCATTCGCACCACGGACGAGCGGCATATGAAGGCAGTACAGAAGATATTTAAAAAGCTGTACGACCAGGGAGATATTTACAAGTCCGAATACGAGGGATGGTACTGCACACCATGTGAGTCCTTCTGGACGGACGTGCAGTTAAAAGACGGAAAATGCCCGGATTGCGGCAGAGAGGTTGTGAAGACTAAAGAGGAGAGCTACTTCTTCCGGGCGTCCAAATATGCAGATCGGTTGATCCAATACTACGAAGACCACCCGGAGTTCATCGAGCCGGAGAGCAGAAAAAAGGAGATGCTTTCCAACTTCTTGTTACCTGGTCTGGAAGACCTATGCGTGAGCAGAACCTCTTTCAAATGGGGCATTCCCGTGTCCTTTGACGAAAAACACGTGATATACGTATGGATAGATGCCCTTTCCAACTACATCACCGCTCTTGGATATCTGTCGGATGACGACAGCAAATTCCAAAAATACTGGCCGGCGGATGTGCATTTGGTGGGGAAGGAAATCATCCGGTTCCATACCATCATCTGGCCGATTATGCTCATGGCATTGGGGCTCCCGCTGCCCAAAAAGGTATTTGGCCATGGCTGGATTGTGCTCAACGGGGGCAAAATGAGCAAATCCGTGGGCAATGTGGTAGACCCGGTGAAATTGGTGGATCGCTACAGCTGCGACGCCATCCGCTACTATGTGCTGAGAGAATCTGCCGTGGGCGCGGACTGGATGTTCTCCAACGAGTCCCTGCTGGGCAGAATTAACTCGGATCTGGCAAATGACCTGGGCAATCTGCTGAGCAGAACGGTATCCATGATCGAAAAGTACTTTGATGGCATCGTACCTCCCATGTCTCAGGCTGGCGAGGGAGATGAACACGTGGAGCAACTGGCGAATGAACTGGCTGCCAAGGTGGACAAAGCCATGGAGCATCTTAAGTTCTCCGAGGCCCTCAGTGAGATTTGGAAATTGATTGGAGCCCTCAACAAGTATATTGATATCACCATGCCGTGGGTGCTGGCCAAAGAGGAGAGCCAGAAACAGCGGCTAGGCACAGTAATGGCGCACCTGGCAGAAGGATTGAGAATTGTGAGCGTCTTGTTAAAACCCTTTATGCCCGATACCAGCCAGGAAATTCTCGCCCAATTGGGTATTACACAGGAAGAGAAAACTACCTATGAGAGTGTATTGGCCTTTGGCAAGGGAATAGAGGGCTGCGTAGTCCATAAGGGAGCGGCACTGTTCCCCAGGATTGACATTCCCAAGGAGTTGGAACAGCTAGAGGCGATGACCAAACAAGAAATTCAGCAAAAACAGCAGGAGCTGGCGAAACAAGAGGAGAAGACGCCAGAGCAGATCTCCATAGAGGACTTTGCCAAAGTACAGCTGAAAACAGCTAAGGTAGTGGCCTGTGAGAATTTGCCCAAGAGCGATAAACTGCTAAAACTCACGGTAAAGGTGGGACAGGAGACCAGAACCATTGTCTCGGGGATTCGGGATTCCTATACGGCAGAGGAAATGGTGGGCAAAACGGTGGTCATCGTGGCGAACCTAAAGCCGGCTAAGCTGAGAGGAACGCTATCTGAGGGAATGATCTTGGCTGTGGGCGAAGGCAAAAATATCTCGCTCATCTGCCCAGAAAAGGATATGCCAGATGGGGAAGTGGTTCGCTGATGAAACTGTTTGACTCCCATGCCCATTTGTTGGACCAGCGGTTTGATGAGGATAGAGAAGCGCTCATACAGGGGCTTGCAGAAAACGATGTGGAAATGGTGATGGAGTGCGCCTCCAGCGAGGCGGATTTTGCACCTCTGGTAGAGCTGCTTCAAAGACATGACAATCTAATCGGTGCAGTAGGGGTGCATCCTCACTGTGCCGATCAGTATACACCAGCTACCCAAGAGGCGATAAAAAAACTGGTGATGGGCAATGATAAGATAAGGGCCATTGGGGAGATCGGGCTGGACTACTTTTACGACACCTGCGAGAGAGAAGTACAGCGACAGACGCTGAAAAAACAGCTGCTGTTGGCAGAGGAGCTAGAAGTTCCCGTCATTTTACACATGCGGGAAGCCACCAAAGATATGCTGGAACTGCTGGGTGAGAGAAAGATACCCATGAAAGGGGTGCTCCACTGCTTTTCCGGCAGTGCAGAGACGGCAAAAATCGTGCTGGATATGGGGCTGATGCTGGGCTTTGGGGGAAGCATTACCTTTAAAAACGCCAATAAGCTGCTGGATGTGGTGAAAATGGTGCCGCTAGAGCGAATGGTGGTGGAGACGGATAGCCCCTATTTGACACCTGTGCCCTTTCGGGGCAAGCGCAACGACCCCACTATGACCAGGTTTGTGGCGGCTCAGATTAGCGCCTTAAAGGGGATTCCCATAGATGAAGTGGTAAGGCAGACCAACCAAAACGCCAAAGCGTTATTTGGCATCAAATAAGCGAAGATAAGAGTGGGGATATGAGGGATTTCTCTTTGAGAGGTCGAAATTTGTGATGGTGAGGAAGGAACGAAATTGAGTAAAGACGTATATGTGTACGAGTTTGGCGGCAAGGTGTACATTAACCTGACCAACAAATGTACCAATAACTGTGATTTTTGTGTGCGCAATCACAAAGACGGCGTGGGTGAAGAGCCCTTGTGGATCAAAAAAGAGCCTACGGCCCAAGAGGTGATTGCACTGCTTAAACAAAAGGGACCGGTAGATGTGATTTTCTGTGGCTATGGGGAGCCTACGATTCGCATCGATGTACTGGAGGAAGTGGCCAGATATGTAAAAAGCTACGGAGGCGCTGTGCGCATCAACACCAACGGGCACGCCAATCAATACCATAGGCGCAATGTGGCGGCGGAGCTGGAAGGACTGGTAGATGTGTGTTCCATAAGCCTCAACGCTGCCAGTAAAGAGGCCTATGAGAGAATTTGTCATTGTGTATACCGGGAAGAGGGATTTGAGTACATGTTGGACTTCGCCAGAGAGTGTATCAAGCACCACATCCGGGTCATTTTATCCATTGTGGACGTGATGGGAGATCAGGAGATACAAAAAGCTCGGGCGATTGCCCAAGAGATGGGTGCAGAGTTTCGCGTGCGCACCTATATTCCCTGATAAAAAACACCATGTAGAACAAAAGGCCGCCTCGATGGGGCCTTTTTATATGGCTATATCCCCGCTCTCTTTTAAAACGCATAAACTGTGCGGAAATGGACAGACTGTATCATGAGGTTTTTGAAATCTCTACCAAAAGAGAAGGAGGGGTATGATGAAGGCGACAATTGACAGAGAAGGGTGCATTGGCTGCGGCTATTGTGCCGAGACTTGTTCGGAGGTATTCGAAATAGCGGACGACGGCCTTGCACAGGTCATCTGCGATGAAATTCCCGATGCTGAGGAAAAATCGGCACAAGACGCCAGAGATGGCTGCCCGGTTTCGGTAATCTCTATAGAAGAATGAGGGGTTCATGTCTCTAATCCATGCAAAGGGCGAAAAATGCCGGTTGCTGGTTCAATAAAAAAAGAGCTTTTCCCGCGCAACATATAGCAATGGGAGAAGCTCTTTTTTTGACCAAATCAATTATACGGCATAAAATTCATTGGGATCCTGCCCACAGATGATCTTATTCTGATCCAGCCCCTTAAGGGTTTCCATATCCTCTGGAGAAATCTCAAAATCGAACACTTCCGCATTGCTGATGATCCGATCCTGATGTACGGATTTGGGGATGACCACGACCCCTAGTTGCATTTCAAAGCGGAGCACCAGTTGGGCAACGGATTTGTTATATTTTTTGGCCATGGCGATGAGAGATTCATCCTGAAAGATGGCGCCCTGTGCCAGTGGGGAATAGGCCTCATAGACAATACCCGCTTTTTGACAGAACTCCCGAAGAGCAGGACGCTGTAAATAGGGGTGGAACTCCATCTGGTTGATGGCAGGAACCACCTGGCATTCGTCTAAAATCCGTTGGATCCATGGTTCATAGAAATTAGAGATGCCGATGGCGCGAATTCTTCCATCGTGATAGAGCTTTTCCATGGCCTTCCAAGTCTCCACGTATTTCTCGTTTTTCGGCAGTGGCCAGTGGATGAGATATAGGTCCAGATAATCCAGCTTTAAATCCGCCATAGTGGTCTCAAAGGCCTGCATGGTGGTATCATACCCTTGCATGCTGTTCCACACTTTAGAGGTGATGAATAGCTCTTTCCGGTCCACGCCACACTGCTCTATGGCGTCTCCTACGCCCTTTTCATTGCCGTAAATTGCGGCGGTGTCGATGGCCCGATATCCCGCCTGGACAGCCCACAGCACAGCCTGGCGGGCGTCATCATTGCTAGCTTGAAATACACCTAGGCCAAACCAAGGCATTTTTACGCCGTTATTGAGGGTTACACAGTCTGTTAATGAAGTTAGCATAGATTGTTCTCCTTTGTATCGATATTTTTCATGTGCATAAATGGATAGTCAATGTAAAAATTTAGGGTATAATATTATTGTAGCGAATTTTATTGCCCTTGGCAATGGAAAAGCAAAATAATCGATATTATACAGGAGGAAAATATGAAACAGGCACTGATGATCTGCTACCCCAAATGTTCCACATGTAAAAAGGCAAAAGCTTGGCTGGAGGAACGGGGGATCGCTGTGGAGCAGAGGGATATTAAGGAAAATAGGCCAAATGAACAGGAATTAAAAGAATGGATACAAAAGAGCGAATTGCCCCTCAAACGGTTTTTTAACACCAGCGGTATGGCTTACCGGGCGTTAGAGCTAAAAGAGCGGCTGCCGCTCATGAGTGAGGAGGAGCAGATTGCCCTGCTTGCCAGCGATGGGATGCTGGTAAAACGGCCAATTTTGCTCTATGAAGGCAAAGTGCTGGTGGGATTTCGGCAGGCAGAATGGGAACAGAAAATAAACTAGTGGAAAGCGGGCCTACTCCCTAAAAATAGCGGGGGATAGGCCCTTTGTATTATAGCATGTATCATTATAAAAAAAGTATTGACAAAAAAAGTTAGCGGATGTAAACTCTATATAGATGAGTTAGTTGATGCTAACAAAGGAGGAAGTATGATGCCGCTCATTATGGTTGACCCAGGTAGGCCAAATGAAATTAGGAAAATCACCGGCAAGGATGAAGTGAAAAAATTGCTGGGAAGTTTGGGATTTGTGGAGGGGGAAATCGTAACGGTTGTCTCTCAGATGAATGGAAACGTGATTGTGAACATCAAAGACACTCGTGTGGCAATCGATAGGTCGATGGCACAGCGTATTTTAGTATCTGCATGCTGATTATTGCGCTGTTTACATTATATTATTAGGTAAAGAGGTGTGAAAATGATGACGCTGAAACAACTGGAGATTGGGCGCACTGCCACGGTCTCCAAAATCGGAGGAGCAGAGGCGGTGAAACGCCGCATCATGGATATGGGCATCACCAAGGGTGTACCAGTTACAGTGCGCAAAATTGCTCCGCTAGGGGACCCCATTGAAATCACAGTCAGAGGATATGAACTGTCGCTGCGCAAAGCAGATGCTGAGTATATTGAGGTCGTGTAGAAACTAGATACTCGCTGTAAGAAATAAAAGGAAAACAACACTACAGGGATATTAGGCGCTTCCTAGAGCGGATACCCCGGGGTAGTGTGCGAATTTGAGATCATAGACGGTCAATGGTTAGCGAAAACTAACAATTGACCAATAAAAGGAGGAGGAAGAATGGCGATAAAGATCGCACTTGCAGGGAACCCCAACTCGGGGAAAACCACGCTGTTCAACAGCCTGACGGGCAGTTCGCAGTATGTGGGCAACTGGCCAGGGGTTACAGTGGAAAAGAAAGAGGGAAAGCTGAAAGGTCACAAAAAGGATGCAATCATTGTGGATTTGCCGGGTATCTATTCCCTTTCCCCGTATTCTCTAGAAGAAGTCATTGCTAGAGATTATATCATCGACGAAAAGCCAGACGCTATCATTAACATCGTAGATGCATCTAATCTGGAGAGAAACCTATACCTCACAACCCAAGTGATGGAGCTTGGCGTCCCGGTGGTGGTGGCGCTGAACATGATGGACGTGGTGGAAAAGAGAGGCGACAAAATCGATGAAGAGTCTCTCTCTAAAAAGCTGGGCACACCCGTTGTAAAAATAAGCGCTGTCAAAAAGACGGGAATCAACCAGCTCATTCAATCGACGCTAGAAGTAGCCACGAAAAAACAGGTAGTTGAGCCCTCTGGCGTATTTGAATCGGAAATTGAAAACACCTTATCTCAAATTGAGGATACGCTAGAAAAGTCCGGATGTCCGAAACTACAAAAGAGATGGTTCGCCATCAAGTACTTTGAATCGGACGAAAAGGCGATAGCAAAGCTGCCCATTCCCAGCGAGGCAAAAAAACAGATCCAGACCCTTTCCAAACAGTGCGAACAGGACATGGATGACGATGCTCAGAGTATTATCACAGGAGAGCGATATACCTATGTGGGCAAACTGATCGACGGCACGTATAAAAAGAGACAAGAGCGCAAGCTCACCGTTTCGGATAAGATTGATAAAGTAGTGACCAACAAGTGGCTGGCACTGCCCATATTCTTTCTGATTATGTGGCTGGTGTACTATGTGTCCATCAGCACAGTGGGAGATTGGTGCATTGGATATGTGGAAACGCTGTTCGGCTGGATTGGCAGCGGAGCCGAATCCCTGCTCGCCTCCTTAGGTGCGGCAGACTGGACCATCAGCCTGGTAGTGGACGGCATTATTGGAAGCATTGGTTCCATCTTCACCTTCGTTCCACAGTTGATGATTCTGTTCCTGTTCCTGGCGTTGCTGGAGTCCAGTGGATACATGGCCCGTGTGGCATTTATCATGGACCGGCTATTCCGCAAATTCGGCCTTTCTGGCAAGTCCTTTATCCCCATGCTCATCGGTACGGGCTGCTCTATCCCAGGTGTTATGGCCAGCCGTACCATTGAAAACGAGAGAGATAGAAGGATGACCATCATGCTCACACCGTTCATTCCCTGTGGGGCAAAGCTTCCGGTGTTTGCCATGTTTATCGCTTTGATTTTCCCGGATCAAAGCTGGGTAGGACCTTCTATGTACCTGATTGGCATTATAGTTGCCATTATCTCCGGCTTGATCCTCAAGCGGACCAAGTCCTTTCAGGGAGATCCAGCACCCTTTGTCATGGAACTCCCGGAATACAAAGTTCCCAGAGCAAAAGGCGTGCTGCTCATCGTATGGGAACGGGCAAAGTCCTTTATTAAAAAGGCAGGAACCATTATCTTCATCGCCTGCACAGTGATCTGGGTACTGCAGAACTTCAGCTTGTCCTTTGAGTACCTAGGAGGCGAAAGAGTAGACGAGAGCATTCTGGCAGCCATCGGCGGTGTCGTGCGCTACATATTCATCCCCTTGGGCTTTGGCGACAGCTGGGCTCCAGCGGCAGCGGCCTTCACAGGCATGGTGGCGAAGGAAGTGGTAGTAGCTACCTTCACCAGCGTTGGCTCGGTCATTCCGATTGCCTTTACACAGGTTACTGCCTTTGCATTTATGGTATTCACGCTGCTGGCAGCTCCTTGCTTCGCTGCCATTGGCGCAATCCACAGAGAGATGGGCAGTTGGAAATGGACGCTCAAAGCGATTCTGTATCAGACGGGTGTTGCATATGTATTGGCAATGCTGGTAAACTTAGTAGGTGGACTCATCTTCAGCGGTACTGCTGCTGTAACGCCTAGAGTACTGGATACAGCGTTGCTGGAAGAGGCGTCGGAAGGTGCGGTTATCAATGGAGATATCGTACTGATCGTCTTCGGAGCAATTCTAGTATTGGCGCTGATTATTGGAATTGTCAGCAGAGTGCGCTCTAGCAAACAGCGTGCAAAAGCAGTAGGCGCATAAATATTTAAGAAGGGAGGCATATCATGGGCCCAATTGATATCGTCATAGTAGTCATCGTAGCTGGTCTATTGGGACTGGCGATCTGGAGGCTGGTCAGAAGAAAGAGACAGGGAAAATGCAGTTGTGGATGTGATGGATGCTCCCAGAGAGATTGTTGCCATGATGATGGAGCTTCTCCAAATCTTCACAAATAAATACCTCTTGTATCTAGTGGCTCC
>CAJJPW010000004.1 GCA_905193725.1 uncultured Eubacteriales bacterium | reverse complement strand
TGGTGATGTGTCCCTGTTCCGTGTGCATTAATATAATCTATATCCTCCGGTGCAAGCCCTGCCTCTTTCATTGCAAGTTCCATTGCGTGGGCAGCAGCACTTCCGTCTTCCATCGGCGAAGTGATATGATAAGCATCAGATGTACATCCATATCCTGCTACTTCTGCATAGATATGTGCGTTTCTCTTCAATGCATGCTCAAGTTCTTCAAGAACAACTACGCCGGCTCCCTCTCCCATAACAAATCCATTTCTATTTTTGTCAAACGGAAGAGATGCTTTTAATGGGTCTGTTGATTCAGACAATGCCGTAAGTGCTGCAAATCCGCCTATGCCAATAGGTGTAACCGCACTTTCTGTACCTCCTGCGAACATAATATCGGCTTCCCCATGCTGTATGCTTCTGTACGCCTCACCTATTGAATTAGTACCTGTTGCACAAGCAGTTACAACATTTATGCTTTTACCTTTCAACCCAAGCTGTATTGATACATTTCCTGCTGCCATATTGGAAATCATAATAGGCACGAAAAGGGGATTCATTTTGCGATATCCCTTTTCGTGGAGTTTAATGGACTCGTTATACATGGTTTCAATGCCACCGATGCCACTGCCAATGATCAGTCCAAAGCGGTAAGGATCAGGCATATTGTCTCCAAAATTGGCATCCTCCATGGCCTGAATCCCCGCCGCCACACCAAACTGGCAAAACCGATCCATTCTTCTAGCCTCTTTTTTGCCTAACAGCGCAGCTGCATCAAAATCCCTTACTTCCCCTGCCACCTTAACAGGATAGTCCTCTGTGTCAAATCTAGTGATATAGTCAATGCCGTTTTTGCCGGCCTTCATGTTTTCCCACATCAAATCAGCGGTGTTACCTACTGGGGACACTGCCCCTAGTCCTGTAATCACTACTCTTCTCTCTGCCATAGGCACATTTACTCCTTTCACATCGCCATGCCGCCATCTACACAGAGCACTTGACCCGTGATGTAGCTGGAAGTCTCTGCTGCAAAAAAGCACACCGCGCTTGCGATTTCCTCCGCTGTACCCATCCGTTGAATAGGTACCATTTGCACCATCTGCTGCCTTGCACTTTCTGGCATCTGATCTGTCATATCCGTCTTCACCAGGCCAGGTGCGATGGCGTTGACGGTAATACCTCTACTTGCCACTTCCCGGGCAATGGACTTGGTAAGACCAATGAGTCCCGCTTTGGAGGCCGAGTAATTGGCCTGACCGGGATTCCCCATCACTCCCGCCACCGAGGTGATATTGATAATCCTGCCGTTTCTCTTTTTCATCATCGGCCGCATCACATGGCGGCACATATTAAACGCACTTTTCAGATTGGCGGCGATTACGCTGTCAAAGTCCTCCTGACTCATTCTAGCCAGCAGGCCATCTTTTGTGATTCCAGCGTTGTTTACCAGCACATCCACCTGTCCAAAGGTTTCAAGCGTTTGATCCACTAGCTGCTTTGCCTGGTCAAAATCGCTCACATCCGCCTGAACTATCAGCGCCTTTCTGCCCAGCATTTGTATCTCCTGGGCCACCTGCTCTGCCGCCTGGGCGCTGCTATGGTAGTTGACTGCCACATCATATCCCTGGGCTGCCAGCCCTAGGGCAATCGCCCTTCCAATTCCCCTGGAAGCGCCTGTGACAATCGCCACTTTTCCCGTATATCCTTCGTTTGTCATGAAAACTCAATTCCTTCCCGCCTGCCGTTCCCAATCAATGATTGTGAAAAAATTATTGATATATAATAAAAAATAATTCCTCTATTTCCTCTACAACCCTGGGGAACGGATAAGGAGCGATAGAGCTCCCCATCGACTATTTGCCAGCTCATCCTTGCAGTGCCTTGAGGCCATCCACCGTGGTTTTTAGCGACTGGCTATCCTCAATATGATAGATGTTTTTGCCCTTGTCTATTCTCTTGACAAAGCCGCTGAGAGTGCTTCCCGGGCCTACTTCCACAAAGGTATCTATCCCCTGACTGATCATATGAGCCACAATCTGTTTGAAGTGCACAGGAGACATGGTCTGGGCACACAGCACTTGTTTCATCTGTTCCCCTTCATAGGGAAGACCGGTTACGTTGGCATACACTGTGCAGCTTGGCTCTCCAAAGGAAATGCCATCTAAATACACTTCCAATTCTTTGGCTGCCGGCTCCATCATCTTGCTATGGAACGCGCCATTTACCGGCAAGCGCATTGCACGGATTTTATTTTCCTGGGCAATTTGCATGAGTCTTTCCAGAGCCAATTCATCTCCTGCCACCACCGTCTGACCGGGGCAGTTGAAGTTTACTGCCTCTAGTATACCTGTCTGCCTCGCCTGTTCAATGAACTGTGCCAGCTTCTGGTCGTCTCTTACACCTAAAACCGCCACCATGCCGCCCTTTTGCCGTTCGGCACACTGCTGCATCAGCTGCGCTCTGCGCACTACCAAGCGAAAAGCCGTCTCAAAATCCAGCACACCGCTGGCATAGAGCGCTGCATATTCCCCCAAAGAAAATCCGCTCATGGCAGCTGGCTTATATCCCAACTCTCGAAACGCCTGATACGCTGCCGCACTCACAGTAAACACAGTGGGCTGGGTAACCAGTGTTTTGGATAACTCCTCTTTGGAAGCGGAAAAACACAAATCGATGATGCCAGGCATTAACTGCTCTGCCTGCAAAAAAATCTGCTTTGCACCTTCACAGTTTTCATAGAGTTCTTTGCCCATGCCGGTATACTGGGCTCCCTGCCCAGCGAATAGCACTGCTAGTTTTCCCATTTTGCCGCTCCTTTTGCGATGACCTGCTCTGCCTGCTCCACCAGAGAGGTGATAATCTGCTCACAGGTCTGTTCCTCTTTGACAAGCCCTGCAATTTGGCCGGACATCACCGAGCCATAGACCACATCTCCCTGTTTGGCTGCCTTTTGCAGCCCGCCTGCTCCCAGTGCCTCAATCTCTTCAAAACTAGCGCCTTGGCTTTCCAGCTTTTTAAACTCCCGGGAGAGTTTGTTTTTGATTGCCCGCACCGGGTGCCCTGTAGATCTGCCCGTGACAATGGTATCGGTATCCTTGGCAGCTAAAATTTTGTCCTTATAGTTTTGGTGTACAGTACACTCCTTGGCTACCAAAAACCGAGTTCCCACTTGGACTCCTTCCGCTCCCAGCATGAGCATAGCTGCCAGTCCTCTGCCATCTCCCACGCCGCCAGCGCCAATGACAGGGATATTTACCGCGTCTACTACTTGGGGCACCAACGCCATGGAGGTCAGCTCACCAATATGTCCGCCTGCTTCGCAACCCTCAGCAATGACCGCATCTGCCCCTAGCTTTTCCATCCGCCTTGCATATGCCACAGAGGGGATAACCGGCATCACTTTGATGCCCGCTTGCTTCCACATCTCCATATATTTAGAGGGGTCTCCCGCTCCCGTTGTCACCACAGGCACATGGAGTTCTGTGCAAAGCTGAGCGATCTCTGGAGCCGATGGGCTGAGCAGCATGATATTTACGCCAAAGGGCCGGTCTGTTTGGCTCTGCACCTGTAAGATTTGCTGCTTTACGTACTCCGCCGGAGCATTTCCCGCCGCAATAATTCCCAGGCCTCCGGCGCGGCTCACACCTGCTGCCAAGCTAGCATCTGCAATCCACGCCATCGCCCCTTGTATGACGGGAACCTGGATGTTCAGCAAATCCATAATTGCTGTCTTTAACATATTAGTTCCTCAATTATTTTGCGTTTTTGATGTACTCTACCAGATCACCAATGGTCTTTAAGTTTTCATTGGTCTCGATGGAGATGTCAAACGCCTCTTCCAAATCCATTACGATCTCTACCATGTCCAGAGAATCGATTTCCAGACTTTCAAAGGAAGATTCCTCTGTGATTTCATCTGTGTCAATATCCATTTTCTCCGCAATAATTTCCTTAATTTTTTCAAGTTCCATAGTAAAACCTCCAAAATAATAAAAAATAAATTCGTCTATCTATAAAGCATCTTTCTGCTCTATATTCTCTTTAAGATGCAGGGTCTTGTCAACCCCTTTTCCCAAAATAACTGGCTTATTTGCCATTGCTTTCCTGCCTAACTCTGCTTCCAACGGATGACGGCACAGCCAGAGGTGAGTCCTCCGCCAAATCCCACTAGCATCACATGATCTCCCGTGTGAATGAGTCCCTTTTGGTCTGCCTCATATAAGGCATAGGGAATGCTGGCAGCAGAGGTGTTTCCTGTATGTTGAATGTTCACATAGAACTTCTCATAGGGGATTTTCATCCGCTGTGCTGCGTACTTGATGATGCGCAAATTCGCCTGATGGGGGATGACTAGTGAGATATCCTCTGGGCAAAGACCTGTGCTTTCTAGAGCGCTGGTCATCACCTTTTCCATCTCTCGGGTGGCAAATTTAAAGACCTCCTGGCCTTTCATGGTGGTAAGCGACGGTTGCGCCGTGCCGGTGATCCGCTTGCCCTGGTTGATTCCGCCTACCCGCAGCACCCGATCTGGGTCTCCATAGGCATGGACTTCGATGTGTTCTAGCTCGTCTCCTTTTTGCACCACCATGCCGCCAGCTGCATCTCCAAACAGCACACAAGTGGCGCGATCTCCATAGTTCACAATCTTAGAGAGCCCCTCTACTCCCAAAAGCAGCATGGGACCCTCTTCCTTTTCGCACAGAGCATCGGCGATTTTAAGCAGATAGAGAAAGCCCGAGCATGCGGCATTTACGTCAAACGCCATACATTGGGCACCAATCTCCGTAAGCAGGCTACAGGATAGAGAGGGAGTCAGTTCGTCCTGTGTCAAGGTGGCGCAAATCACCGCCTTTAGGTCCTTCGCATCCACTCCCGCATTTTCCAGCGCCCTTTCGGCCGCCATCTTCGCCATATCCAAACTGTTCATATCGTCCGGCATCACATGCCTTTGCAAAATTCCCGTCCGCTTTTCAATCCATTCACAGCTGGTATCCACTATCGTGGTAAAAAACTCATTGTCCAATATTCTAGGGGGAATATATCCTCCTGTGCCCAGAACTCTAATTCCCATCTTGTTCTCTCCGATTGCCAATTTTATTTTTCTGCATATAAAAGAAACTATGCATTTTTTCCAGGGCTCTCAATACCACCAGTTGCTCTTCTTCTGTCAGGCAGCCCAAAGTTGCATCCACCATTTTGCTGTGAAAAAAGTCGTGGAGCCTTGCTGCTTTTTCACCCTTTTTGGTCAGGCTAATGAGCACCACACGCCGGTCTGCCACATCTCTTCTCCGCTCCACATAACCCTTTTTGAGCAGACGATTCACCGATGCGGTCAGCGTTGGCACCGTGACTTCCAATACACTTGCCACCTCACTCATGGTTTTGGGTCCATGGATGCCTATGGCCTCCAGCGTATGTGTCTCGGTGGTGGAAAGATCGGAAAAAGGGCCATTTTTCATCGCCTCTTCTTCTACCTTGAGCACCATATTGAACGTTTTTACTAAAAGCTCATTAAATCGCCTGTTTAAACTCGTCATAGCTTCTCCATTACAAATACTTTCACTTGCTAATAATAAGCATCTCTAAGTAAATTGTCAATCCCTTCCTGGTAAAATCTATCTGCCTATTTTTTTATCTGTACAATAGCTCTTCAGCTTCTTTTATATATTGTGCTTTTAGGCGTCTTTATTTCACTCTCTTTATCATCCGATGTTAAAACGCTTCCTTATATAAATATATAATAAAAATTTCAAATTAAAGTTAGATACCTCTTTTGCTTTAAAAAAATTGGCCTATTTCTCTCGTTTTGATCACTTGACGGAACGTTTGAATAGGTCTATACTAATCAGATGGATTGGAGCGCATAAGGCAAATTGCTCCATAATTCGTGCCCAAAGCGAGGCCACAGCAGCTTTGTAAGACACATGGAAACTGATTTTTAGGAGGACATTCAAATGGCTTGTTTTTTAGTGCCAGCAGCGGAGGCAATTGCAGTTTCGCTAGTCAAAAAAAAGATGAAAAAAAAGGAGCTGCTCATACAGCAACAACAACTTGACGGTATAGAGGTAGCGCCTGTCAGGCTTCAAAATAGCGAGATTCCGAAAGAGCAGGGAAATCGTATTCCATGGAGTAGGAAGCTCAAATGGCTTTCCAATCTCCTATGGGGCGGTGTATTCCTTTTAGGCGTTGAACACATCTGGCACGGAGAAGTGGTTCCATGGCCACCTTTTTTGACTGCTATGACAAATGCTGCCGATACGATAGAAATGTTACAGGAAATGGCATTGGTAGGCACGGTAATGTGCGCCGTAGTAACAGGTGTATGGCTTTTTATGATCTGGTTTGCAGAGCGCAAAGCGAACGGCCTTACGAAACAAACGCGCCCGCATCGTTCAAAAACCAGGAAGGCGGTTATTTGACATGTATTTTATTCTGACCGCCATCGCCGCTATTATCGCAACCATTGCTTGGTATATTACCGCTCCTCAAAACAAGTATCAATTACATATACTCTGTTTCATCTACTGGGGAGCTACGCTTATGTGGCTATGTGATCATATGATCGCCTATTTGAGAGAAGGGGGAGCATTCTTTGATACCAGCCTAGATGCCACTCTGTTAGGGCTAGTAGTGGTCATCTGCGGCGCTGTCGCCTGGCTCATCTATCTTTTCATACGCGATCCGAAAGGTGTTTTTCAGAGGATATTTCGCAGTCAACATATGCCGAACAAAATTAGCAGGTAAAAAGTTACTGTTTCAAAACGCCCATCGGCTTTATATATGTATCAGTATGAAATGCTATTTTTAAACTCAATAGCACGACGTATTGGTCAAAAATAGAAATCTCACTTGTAAAGAGGGAGGCTCGTTGTGACAATAATTGCTTTATTAATCATTTTTCCCTTTATCGCAGCGCTCATTTTGGCCTTTATGCGCAAGGGTACTCCTGTCCGCAAATACACCTTATTTACTTTTTGCGGACTCATTTTGGCAGGAGCGATTTATTTCATCATAGACAGTTTATTGGCAGGCAGTGTGAGATCTTTTCTGCCCGACACCCATACTCTGGATATGATTATGCTAGTGATCGAATGGCTACTGGCTATTTTGGTCTGTTACTACAGTTTTCGCTACAAAAAATACTATTGTGCCATATTATCCATATTGCAGACTGGGCTCATCACCTATTTGGAACTGGGTGGGCACACGCAAGTCATGCCTGCGGCTCACATTTATTCGGACAACCTCACCATCATCATGTGCCTCATCATCGGTGTAGTAGGTTGTCTCATCTGCGTGTATGCCATGGGCTACATGAAGGATTACAAGGAACACCATACGGAATTTAAAGATCGGCGCTCTTTCTTCTTTGCCATGTTGTTTGTGTTTTTAGGCGCCATGTTTGGGCTCGTGTTCTCCAACAACCTCACCTGGATCTACTTCTTCTGGGAAATCACCAGTATCTGCTCATTCCTGCTCATCGGCTACAACCAAACACAGGAAGCCATTCACAACTCCTTTAGGGCACTGTGGATGAACCTTCTAGGAGGGCTTGGATTTGCCATTGCCATCGCCTATTGTGTGCTAGAGCTACACATTGCAGATTTGCAAAGCCTCGTTGCGCTGGCCTCTCAAAGCGGTTCACCCGGCATTATCGCCATCATACTATTGTCATTTGCGGCTCTCACCAAAAGCGCGCAGCTTCCCTTCTGCGGTTGGCTGCTGGGCGCAATGGTGGCTCCCACACCTACCAGTGCGCTGCTGCATTCGGCTACCATGGTCAAAGCAGGCGTATACCTTTTGCTCCGCTTGGCGCCAGCACTGTGCGGCAATTTGGCAGGTATTATGGTCACCACCATCGGTGGGTTCACCTTTTTCGCCGCCTCTCTTTTGGCGATTTCTCAAAGCGACGCCAAAAAGGTACTGGCCTATTCCACAGTTTCCAATTTGGGGCTGATTACCGCCTGCGCGGGTGTGGGAATGTATGAAGCCGTGTGGGCTGGAATACTGCTCATGATATTCCATGCCGTCTCTAAATCCCTCATGTTCTTATCGGTGGGTGCCACGGAAAATAGCCTGGGCAGCCGAAATATTGAGGACATGCATGGGCTGATCATCAAGCTTCCAGGCCTTGCCTATGTGATGATCATCGGCATCGCTGGCATGTTCCTCGCCCCCTTTGGCATGCTCATCTCCAAATGGGCTGCATTGCGGGCGTTTGTGGACTCTCAGAGCATCTTACTGGTGGTATTCCTCATATTCGGCAGTGCTACCACACTGTTTTACTGGACAAAATGGTTGGGGTCTCTGGTTGCAGTGCACCATAACTCACAGCCTATTCAAAATATCACCAAAAAGAGCGAGTGGACTTCCCTGCTTTCCCATAGTGTGATTATGGTCGCTCTGTGCATCTCCTTTCCGCTACTGTCCACTTATTTTATCGAGCCATTTTTGGCTAACATGTTCCATACCGTTATGCCGCCTATTATCGGGGCTGGCAATATGACCATTATGATTATGATGATGTGTCTGATCGTCATTTTACCTCTCATGGGACGGCTGCTCACTTTTGGCAAAAAAAATAAGATGACTATGTCCTACATGGGTGGAGCGAATACGGGGGACGATCGGAACTTTACAGACTCCATGGGGCAGCCTAAAAAAATGTATCTGGCCAACTGGTACATGTCCGAAATGTTTGGGGAGAGCAAGATCCTAAATCTTTGCCTGATTTTTTCAGCTGCTGCACTTGTGATCTTGATGGTAGTGGCGATAGGAGGTGCGATCTAAGTTGATTTGGTCATGGATTTCTATGTTGTTATATATATTGCTAGCGCCGTTCTTAGGAGGATTACTCCAGGGAATCGATCGAAAAATCACAGCGCGCATGCAGGGGCGGCAAGGCCCGCCTCTCTTGCAGCCCTTTTATGACCTATATAAACTGTTTTCCAAGCAGTCTTTGGTCGTCAATAAATTTCAGTCCTTTTTGATCTGTGGATTTCTGATTTTCAACGTGTTTACTGGGGCACTATTTTTCTGGGGAGGCGACCTTTTACTGATATTCTTCGCCCTGACCCTGGCCGAGATATTCTTCATCATGTCTTCCTGCTCAGCGAATTCTCCCTTTAGCTCCATGGGAGCACAGCGGGAATTGATGCAGGCGATGACCTATGAGCCCATGGTGCTACTAGTGGCCATTGGATTTTATGTGGTAACCGATACATTTAGCGTGACCGGCATTGCCGGCAGCGCCCATTCTGGGATCCTGTATCTGCCTGGAATTTTCATTGGATTTGCGTTTATCTTGACCATTAAGTTTCGAAAATCCCCCTTTGACTTGAGTATGTCCCATCACGCGCATCAAGAGATGGTCAAGGGGATGACCACAGAAATTTCCGGGAATATTTTAGGGCTCACAGAGCTGGCTCACTGGTATGAAAACATCTTCCTGTTGGGTGTAGTAGCGCTCTTCATCCTAAATAAAAACTGGTGGAGCATTCCCATCGCTATCGTGGTATGCCTGCTCATCTACTTCCTGGAGATCTTAATTGACAACGTCTTCCCCCGTGTCAAGTGGAAGAGCATGCTCAAATACGCATGGCTTGTCACGTTGATCGCTGGAGTTACCAATTTTATGGTTCTCGTATTAATCGGTTAACTTTCTGGGGAAAATACTGCTGAAAAGAGGTTTTTAGATTGAAGATATCAAAATCGCCGTGGCTACTCCACTATGATGGCTCCAGCTGTAATGGATGTGATATTGAGGTTTTAGCCTGCCTCACACCGGTATACGATGTGGAGCGATTTGGCGTAATTAATACTGGCAACCCAAAACACGCCGATATTTTGCTCATTACCGGCGGCATTAACACCCAAAACAAAGCGGTAGTGCAGCAAATTTACTCCCAGATGCCCTCTCCTAAGGTAGTGGTTGCTGTGGGAATTTGTGCCTGTAACGGCGGCATTTTTAAAGAATGCTATAATATATTAGGCGGGGTGGATACCGTGATTCCAGTAGATATCTATGTGCCGGGGTGCGCTGCGCGGCCCCAAGCGATTATCGATGGAGTTGTCAAGGCTGTCGCACTGCTGGAGGATAAGCGCAAGCAGTGGAAAGAGACACATTCTCATAAACATCCGCCAAAAACAGAGGAGGAGATAAAAGATGAGTAATATGGTAACCCGTGATATTGGCGCTGGAAGCTTAGTTCCAGAAGTTCTCATGTTAAAGCACGAGGGATATCGTCTGGTGCAGATTTGTGCCACTAAAGTAGAAGGAGGATACGAGCTGCTCTATTCCTTTGGTCAAGACTATGACCTGCTCTGTTTCCGCATAAAACTGGCACCCCATAGCGAAATAGCCAGTATTAGCGATATCTATGGCCCGGCGTTTCTCTATGAGAACGAAATCCACGATTTATTTGGCATCGAAATCAAGATGATGTCCCTGGATTATCACGGAAATCTATATCGCATTGATCAAAAGACCCCATTCCAATAAAAAATAGCTACGTCTTTTAGATTCGTTTGGAATATACTACGAATGTAGTGAGGAGGAAAGTTTATGTCCACACGCAGTATTGTGCCTTTTGGTCCGCAACATCCTGTTTTACCAGAGCCCATTCACTTAGACCTCGTACTAGAGGATGAAAAAGTAGTGGAGGCAATTCCCTCGATTGGATTTGTCCATCGTGGCCTGGAAAAGCTGGTAGAAAAGAAGGACTTTCAAGAATATGTCTATGTAGCAGAGCGTATTTGCGGTATCTGCAGTTTTATGCACGGTATGGGGTACTGTGAAGCCGTGGAGCACATCATGAATATCGAGGTGCCCCCTCGTGCAAAATATCTCCGCACCATTTGGTGTGAGCTCTCTCGCATTCACAGCCATATGCTTTGGCTAGGGCTCTTAGCAGATGCGTTTGGCTTCGAGAGCCTGTTTATGCAGTCCTGGCGTCTGCGGGAAAAAATACTGGATCTTTTTGAGTACTCGACAGGCGGCCGTGTCATCTTTTCCGTCAATAAAATCGGCGGGCAGAGAAAGGACATGGATGCCGATATGTTAAAGGTATTTTCTGACGTCCTGACGGATATGGAAAAGGAGTGCCGCGTGCTCTCCAAGACTTTTTTAAACGATAGCGCTGTCAATAGCCGTCTGAGAGATGTAGGCTTTTTGACCAAAGAGCAGGCCCACGATTTGGGCGCTGTAGGTCCCTTCATGCGCGCCAGCGGTATCGCACTGGACAACCGTAAACTGGGCTACGCCGCTTATCCAGAAATCGATTTTGAGCCCATCACCAGCGATATCGGAGATTGCTATGCCCGCTGCGATGTGCGAATCCAGGAGATCTTCCAATCCATGGACATCATCAGACAGGCCATCTCCAAAATTCCAGATGGTGAGGTGGCAGTTCCCGTTAAAGGGCTGCCAGAAGGAGAGTATATGATGCGAGTGGAACAGCCAAGAGGGGAGGCCATTTACTATGTAAAGGCCAATGGGACCAAGTTCTTGGATCGGGTGCGGGTCCGCACTCCTACCTTTGCGAACTTACCCGGCATGCTCTCCACTTTAAAGGGTTGTGAGTTGGCAGATGTTCCTATTTTAATTCTCACCATTGACCCATGTATTAGCTGTACAGAAAGGTAGTGTCGTTTATGGGATTTATGAAGTTTACAAAAACTGCTCTGAGCAATTTAGTTCATAAGCCGGCGACTCGTCTCTACCCCTTTGAGCCAGCGAAATATCAAGAGCGCACACGGGGCCATGTGGATGTCTCCATTGATCAGTGCATCTTCTGCGGGCTGTGTTCTCGCAAATGCCCTACTGGCGCCATTCACGTGGATAGATCGGCCAAGGAGTGGAAGATTGAACGCTTTGGATGCATTCAATGCGGTTGCTGCGTGGAAAGCTGTCCCAAAAAGTGCCTGCACATGTTAAACAGCTACCCAGAGCCAGCAGCCAATAAATACGAAGAAGCCTTTGCTCAGGCGCCTGTATCAGATGAGGCCCCCGGGCAAAAGGTGGACGAAAAGTGAGGTAAATTATGCACGAATATCACGAAGCCATTCATATTATCGAACACGCCATGGAAGAGGCGAAACAAAAGGGATATCACAAAGTAACCAAGATCAACTTGGTCATTGGGGAGAGTTCTGGTTATTCGGGAGATAGCATTCGCATGCACTACGAGGATGCAGCACAGGGCACCATCTGCGAAGGTGCAGAGATCTGCGTCCGCCCAGTCAAGACCATGCTGCGTTGCCCCAAGTGCCACGAGCTATTTGTGCGCAAGCCATTTCACTTTGAATGTCCCCATTGCGGCACAGAAGGAGAGCCTTCTGAAGTTGGCAAGGAAATGGCCATTGAGAGCATTGAAGGGGAATAACCGATGACAGCGGCCATTACGGTGCTCGGCATGGTGCAGGGGGTTGGATTTCGCCCTTATGTCGCCCAGTTGGCGGAAGAACTGCACCTCACCGGTACGGTGCGAAACAGCGGCGGCATTGTTAAAATCATAGTAACAGGCGAGAAGAAGGCGGTGGACGAATTGATCTGTCGCCTTTCGTCACACCCTCCCAAAGGAGCACAGATCGTACAAGTGCTGAGCGAGCGCTTAGACGACCAGCCCTTTGACCACTTCACCATTGTGCCCAGCGACCCCCAAGACCACACTCTACCCCTCATCCCCCCAGACCTCCCTCTGTGCAGCGATTGTCTAAAGGAACTAAGGGATCCTAAAAACCGGAGATATGGATATCCATTTATCAGCTGTGTGGCCTGTGGCCCCCGCTATAGCATTATTCATAGTATTCCCTATGACAGGGACACCACCACTATGGGGGACTTTGCCATGTGTCCCTCTTGTCAGGAGGAATACACATCGGTGGGCAGGCGTAGGCATGCGCAGACCATCTCATGCCATGATTGTGGGCCGCAACTTCTGCTCTTCCATCAAGGCCATACGCTCCAAAAACAGGCTGCTTTGGAAAGGGCAGTGGAACTGCTCAAAAAGGGAGGTATTTTAGCTGTCAAGGGCATTGGAGGATACCAGTTTGTATGCACTCCCTATGGGGAACAGACTATCTGCAAATTAAGACAGCTCAAGCATCGGTATCAAAAGCCCTTTGCCATCATGTTCCCAGATACGGAGTCCATCCAGCAGTGCTGCCAGGTGAGTAGTCAGGAACAGGAGCTGCTTTGCAGCACTCCCTATCCCATTGTGCTCCTCGCCAAGACGCAGGAGTGCTTTGCTCCCAATGTGAGCAGTGAGAGCCGAAAATTAGGGGCCTTTTTGCCCTACACACCGCTGCATCAGCTGCTGACCGATGCGTGTGGACCGCTTATAGCCACCAGTGGGAACCTCTCCTCCGAGCCAATTATCATCCAGGATGATCAGATGTTTGCACAGGATTTTCCACAGATAGATGGCATCTTATACAATAAACGCCGCATTATCGCTCCCCTAGACGACTCTGTCGGGCGGGTGATCTGCGGTGGGCCGCAAGTTTTGCGCCGGAGCAGAGGATATGTACCTGCACCCATATTGTTGGATCACGCCTCCCCCAAGCCCCTACTGGCCATGGGTGGGGATCTCAAAGCCTGTTTTGGGCTCATGCAAAATCGTTCCGTCTATCTCAGCCAGTATCTGGGGGATATGGAGGAATATCAAGTCCATCAGCTGTATCAGGAGACGCTGGAGCGCATGGAAGGGCTATTTTCCATTCATCCAGAGGGCATTGCCTGTGATCTCCACCCAGGATATCTCACCACCCAATTGGCTCACAAGCTGGCAGAGCTGCGGGATTTGCCAGTGCTGCCCATTCAGCATCATCACGCCCACGCCGCATCCATTCTAGCAGAACACCATTTAGATGGCTGTATTGGCGTAGTTTTTGACGGCACTGGGTATGGAGCGGATCATACCATCTGGGGCGGAGAATTTTTGCTGTGCCGTGAAAACACCTACCAGCGCCTTGCCAGTCTGGATCCCATTTCTATGGCTGGCGGGGATCAAAGCGCTAAAGACGCCTCTCTCTCCGCCTTGTGTCATCAAATCGCATGTGGCCTAAATAGCGAGGATAGCCGGTTTCCCCTCATTTCCGCCGCTTTCCAACAGCAGGTCCACACGACCCTCAGCACAAGTATGGGCAGGCTATTTGACGCCGTTAGCGCTTTGCTAGGTCTTGGACAGTACAATAGTTATGAGGGAGCGTGCGCCATCGCCTTGGAGAATGCCGCCATAGATGGCATTTCCTACGGAGAGGCACCCCATCCACTGCACTTTGATCTCTATCAAGAAGAGGGCAGATGGACGATGGACCGCAAACAGCTGATCCGAGATATCATTGGGGCACGGGATCATGTGAGCATAGAAAGCCTCGCCTTGGGATTTCAGCAGGCAGTGGCTCAGGCTGTGTTGCAGGTCTGCATCGAGCTGCGAGACCAGACAGGCGAGAACCGAGTAGGCCTATCAGGTGGCGTATTTGCCAACCAATTGCTCACAGAGCGCTGCTACTCCCTGTTACAAGGACAGGATTTTCGGGTATACTTAAATAGAGCTGTTCCCTGTAATGACAGCGGAATTTGCCTAGGGCAGGCCTACATCGCATCTTTTGCTCCGTGAGATAAGCTAGGCCAAATTACTTGAGATGAGGAGGTACATCATATGTGCGTTGCCGTACCTGGCAAAGTCATTTCCATCGAGGGCACTGTAGCCACCGTGGATTATAAGGGAAATACCGTCCGAGCAGAGGCGGGCTTGGTGAACGTCCACCCTGGAGATTACGTGCTCATCCACGCCGGCTGCATTTTACAGTTGCTGACTCAGCAGGACTACGATGCGCTGGAAGAGCTGTTGGAGGAAATCGATGAATGACCACATCAAAACTTTTTTAAGAGAATATCAGGGGCCTCCCCTTCGGCTGATGGAGGTGTGCGGTACCCATACCGCTGAAATCTCCCGCAGCGGAATCCCTGGGATGCTCTCCTCTCGCATACATCTCATCCCAGGGCCGGGATGCCCTGTTTGCGTTACGGTAACTGACTACATCGACAGGCTATTTGACCTGTCCCTTGCGCCCGACTATGTGGTGGTTACCTTTGGCGACCTTCTGCGGGTGCCTGGTAGCAAAGGCTGCTTAAACGACGCCAAGGCCCAAGGCGGCCATGTGCAAATGGTCTACTCCCCGCTGGACGTGCTTTCGCTGGCCAAAGACAACCCTCATCGAGTTTTCGTATTTGCAGCAGTGGGCTTTGAGACCACCACACCGGTGTACAGCCTGCTTTTACAACGGGCTATCCAGCAAGGTATTGCCAACATCCAGCTTCTGACTTCTCTGAAGACTATGCCCCCTGTCATAAACTGGATCTGTCAAAACCAAGGGCAAGTGGACGGCTTTTTGGCCCCCGGCCACGTGAGTGTCATCACAGGGAGTGACGCATTTATCCCCTTAGCGCAAAAATATCAGCTTCCCTTTGTAGTCGCTGGCTTCACTCCCGATCAGTTGTTATCCGCCATCTATATGCTAGTCAAGCACCAGGGTCAAGGGAAAGTTTGGAACTTATACACTTCAGCGGTTTCCCCACAGGGAAACCGACAGGCTCAAGAGGCAATTTGCCAATTCTTTGAACCTTGCGCTGCCTCATGGCGAGGCATTGGCACCATCCCTCAGTCCGGCTTAGCACTTAAGCAGGAATACCAGAAATTCGATGCGGGCAGCAGAGACCTTTGTGGGGATCACACCCTGCATCCACTTTGTCAATGCGCTCATGTGCTCATCGGCAAAGTAGCGCCTCATGAGTGCCCGCTTTTTGGCACCCAGTGTACCCCCCTCCATCCCCAAGGCGCCTGTATGGTATCCGCCGAGGGCAGCTGTTACCACACTTATAACGGACGAGCCGTAAAATAAAACGATAGGAGAGATGTAGCATGAAAATCACCATGGCCCATGGAAGCGGCGGCAAAGCCACTTCTGACCTAATCCAAGAGATATTTGCCCGCCAGTTTGACAATCCCATCCTCAATGCCATGGAGGATTCCGGCATCGTAACAGGGGCTGCCCGGCTGGCCATGACCACGGACAGTTTTGTCGTAACGCCTCTCTTTTTTCCAGGAGGTGATATTGGGAAGCTCTCCATATGCGGCACTGTCAACGACTTGCTGGCCAGTGGTGCTACCCCTAAGTATCTCACTTGTGGCTTCATTATCGAAGAGGGGGCGGAAATAGACCAGCTTCGCCAAATCGCCCAGTCCATGGCTGCACAGGCCAAAAGAGCACAGGTGATGCTGGTGGCAGGCGATACCAAAGTCATCGAGGGAAGTGGGGGCATTTACATCAACACAGCTGGTGTGGGCTTTTTAGAATCCCACCAAACCTTAGGGGCATCCCATTGTCAGGATGGGGATGCAGTCATCGTCTCGGGCAACTTAGGAGACCACCACGCAGCCATTCTCAGCGCCCGCATGGGCATACAAAATGATATTGAAAGCGATTGCGCGTGTCTCTCCCAGATGGTGCAAACACTTCTGGCGAATGTGGAAATTCATGGGATGCGGGATATCACCCGTGGAGGGCTGGCCACTATTTTAAACGAATTTGCCACTGCCTCTCGCTGTTGCATCGAGCTCAACGAGGAGAGAATACCTGTCAGCCAGCAGGTGCAGGGCTTTTGCGATATTCTGGGGTTAGACCCCCTAGTTATGGGCAACGAGGGCAAAATGGCCTTTGTAGTGGCTCAGCAGGATGCACAGCGTGCTCTTCAACTGATCCGTCAATGTGAATTTGGGAAAAATGCCGCCATTGTCGGGCAGGTTTCCCATAGAGAAACAGGAGTGGTACTCGCCCATACCACCATTGGAGGAATGCGCTTAGTTCCCCCGCTGATCGGAGAAGGGCTGCCTCGCATTTGTTGATCTAATTTTGCAACCAGTGGATTTTATTTGTGGAAGCTATATAAAAGGGATAGAACAAAATGAGTTCCATCCCTTTTTTTGATGTGTTGTATTCTCATACGAGTTTTCTAGTACACTATCCTCTCTCTACCTTTGACAGCAGTTCACCGTCAAAAGGCCCTTGTACTGAGCTCTCTTCTTGAGGTAGTTCTCGATTTCCAGCAGCCGATTGTATTTTGCCGTCCGCTCGCTTCTGGCAGGTGTCTTAATCTGCCCCGCCTGGGTGGCCACTGCCAAATCCGCAATGAAATGGTCCTCCGTCTCCCCTGAGCGGTGGGAAATGATATTTGAAAGGCCATGTTCCTTGCCGTAGTGAATGGCCTGCAATGTCTCCTTGAGGCTGCCAATTTGATTGAGCTTAATGAGCACGCTGTTGGCAATGTGCCGTTCCACCCCCATGGCAATTCGTTTGGGGTTGGTGACAAACAGGTCATCCCCCACTAGCTGTATTTTGCTGCCCAATTCCCTGGTGAGCATATCCCAGCCCTCCATATCCTCTTCTCCCATACCGTCTTCGATGGAGACGACAGGGTATTCGGAGATCAGCTCCTGATAAAAATTCAGTAAATCCTTTCTTGTGAATTCCTTTTGAATTTTTGGCAGGTAATAGGTCCCTTCCTTCGTATACCAGTCAGAAGAGGCCACGTCAATGGCGACAGCAAAGTCCTTCCCCGGGGTATATCCCGCCTGCTGGATGGCCTGCATGATCAGGTCTAAAGCCTTTTTGGCGCAGTCGATCTCCGGGGCAAAGCCTCCCTCGTCTCCTACTCCTGTCTGCAGTCCCTTTTGCTTGATCACACTTTTGAGGCACTGGTAGACCTCTGCACCCTGGCGAAGGGCATCCCCAAAGGTCTGTGCCCCAATGGGCATAATCATAAACTCCTGAAAATCCAGCTGATTTCCCGCATGGGCGCCTCCATTTAGGATATTCATCATCGGGGTGGGCAAAAGGTATTGTTCCTGCTGTCCGCACAGGCTCTCAAACAGCTCCTTTCCCTGGCTCATCGCTTTGGCCCGGGCCAGTGCCAGCGATACTGCCAAAATGCCATTCGCCCCTAGGCGCTCTTTATTTTGTGTGCCATCCATCTCCAGCAGTACTTGATCCCAATCTCTTTGGATCTCCTGCCCTTCCAGTTTTTGCGCTACCTGGGTGTTGATGAGATCCACCGCCTGGCGCACTCCTTTGCCCAAATACCGCTTGCCCCCATCCCTCTTTTCATGGGCCTCAAATTTGCCTGTAGACGCCCCGGAAGGGACGCTGGCGCAGACTTTTTGACCATCTTCCAGTTCCACCTGCGCCCTTACTGTGGGAATCCCCCTAGAATCCAAAATCTCTAGGGCATTTAGCTTTTTTATTTTCATAACACATGTTCTCCCATCTGCGGCAAAGGCAGCTGGTTTCCTCCATATGAAAGGGAAACATTTCCATTCTCTGCCGCCATATTTGCCTCTATTATCCCCTATTCTGGAAGATTTATGCCTCTTACCTTTTGAAACTGCCCATTGCTGCACTTGTGTTGTGTGAAAAAATCAGTATACTATTAGGTGAGATGCAGCAATGCTCCCATATGGAAAACCAATGTTCGACATATGGTATAGTAAATGAGGAGGAATATATAAGCAATGAATCTAACGCTCAAGCGGCTGCTTTTCTTACTTCCTTTTATCGTCATCGCCGCAATATTGCTTATCAGTTCACTATAAACATGAAAAAACGCATTTTCTTTTTGTTGCTCTGCTTTGGCGTGCTCTTTTGCACCAGTTGTTCCAAGCAGGGGGCAATTATGGATACCAAGGAGAGCTACGCTCTATCTACCATCTGCTCCCAGAGCATTCCACAGACCAAAAATTCTAAGGATGTGCTAGAGGAGAGCGAACATATTTTGAAACAAATTGAACAGACCATGTCTCGCTTTCAAGAGGGAAGCTTTGTGTATCAGATCAACCACAGCCATGGACAACCTGTCCAGGTAGACGCCAGCACCTATGCCGTAATAGAGCAGGGGCTGGTCCTTTCTCAATCGACAAATGGCGCTTTTAACATCTCCATTGGTTCCCTCACAGACCTTTGGAACATCACAGGGGATAATCCCAGGGTTCCCTCACCTGACGAAATAGAAGAGGCTTTAGAACATATCGACTATTCCCAAGTGGTTTTAGATCCAGAAACACGACAAATCACAGTTCCCGATGGTATGATGTTAGACCTAGGGGGTATAGCCAAGGGATATGCGACGGATCAGATCATCGCTCACTACAAGAGCCGTGGAATCAACAGCGCCATTCTCAATTTAGGGGGAAACGTATATGTGCTGGGCAAGAAGGACGACTCTTCCCTCTATACAGTGGGCATCAAGGACCCAGTAGACGGCTCGGTTTTTGGCACCATACAGGCAGAAAATAAAGCGGTTGTGACCTCTGGGGGGTATGAGCGGTACTTTGAACAAGATGGAGTTCGCTATCACCACATTTTAGATGGGAAGACTGGGTATCCTGCTCAAAGCGATCTTTTGAGCGTCACAGTGGTATGTGATAGTTCCACTACCGCCGATGCCTTGAGCACCGCTCTTTTTGTCATGGGCAGCGAGGCGGGGCTGGCCTTTGCTCAAACTATGGAAGGGGTAGACGTGCTGATGATCGACCAGCATTCCAACGTGATTACTACCCCAGATTTTATAGAAAAATACAACTTTAAAAGGTCTTAATCTATGAAAAAGGCAGATGTGATTTTAGCGGTTTTAATCGTCCTTTGCAGCGGGGTATGGCTGGTGTGGCTGCTGCTTCCCACCGATACTTACGATACTGCACAGATCAAGGTAAATGGCAGCCTGTACCAGGAGGTGGATCTAAGCGAAGACCAGATCATCCCCATACACAACCAATATGATTGTGTCATCGAGGTAAAAGATCACGACATTCGCTTTTTAAGCTCCACTTGCCCAAATCAAACCTGTGTCCAGTCGGGTTTTATCGCCCATACCACCAAAAGCGCCGTCTGCATTCCCAACCGAATTTCCATTCAAGTTATCACCGAGGAGGGAGAGCAAATTGATGTTATCAGTGAATAAGCCCGTGCATAAATTTGCACTCACCGCTGTGCTTCTATCCCTAGCTTTGGTGCTCAGTTTACTGGAGAACTACCTTTTGAGCCTGGTTTCCCTCACGATTCCCGGAATACGGCTGGGAGTCGCCAATCTCTGTGTGTTGACAGCGCTGTATCTCATGGGCTTTTTCCCCGCCCTGGTCATCTGTATTTTAAAATCCCTACTCACTGGCATCTTTTCCGGCGCACTCACTTCCATTTTATTTTCCCTGATGGGCGGTATTCTGAGCCTGCTGGTGATGTACCTGGTGAAGACGCACGGCAAGAAATGGTTTAGCATAGTTGGCGTGAGCATTTTTGGGGCGTGCATGCACAATGTGGGGCAGATTTGCGCCGCTATATTGCTCACAGCAACCCCTCAGTTCATCTCCTATTTGCCCATTCTTCTCATAGCAGGTGTGGTAACCGGCATTTTAATTGGCCTGATCTGCCAGGGTGTCATCAGCCGCCTAGGGGCAATTGCAAAGCCCACGCCCTCCTAAGGGCCTCTTTTTTTGCCTTTTTTGCGCCCTGCCAGCCGCTTTGTAGTTGACACCCATTTAGAATCCATGTATAGTATGTAATTGCGATAATTTTTTCACATACAGCAAAAAAGGAGTGTGAGATAGTGCAAAGTGCTCAATTGACATTTAAAATAGGCTTAAAAGACGGTTTGCCCGTGGCACTTGGCTACCTATCTGTGGCTTTTGCCTTTGGAATGCTCACTGTAGAGCACGGACTGCCTGGCTGGTCCGCACCGGCAATCTCCCTCTCCAATTTTACAGGAACGGGGCAGTTTGTGGGCATGGAGCTCATTGCGTCTAGCGCTTCCCTTTGGGAGCTGGCGTTTACCATGTTTGTGGTGAACATCCGCTATCTGCTCATGTCCCTTACTTTATCCCAAAGATTGAGCTCTAAGGTAACGTTCTCTCAGCGGCTGCTCATCGCCTTTGGCAATACGGATGAGATCTTTGCCGTATCTATGCAAAAACAGCAGACACTGCCATTTTCCTATATGGTAGGCCTTATTTTATGTTCGTATTTGGGTTGGAATGTGGGCACAGTACTAGGCGTTGTGGCCAGCGGTATTCTTCCCTTAAGCGTACAGGCGGCACTTGGCATTGCACTTTACGCCATGTTCGTGGCCATCATTATTCCGCCGGCCAAGGATTCAAAACCAATACTTCGCATCGTCATTGTATCTGCCGTGCTGAGCTGTATTTTTAAATGGATACCCTTTTTCCAATCCATAGGAGATGGGTGGATTGTCATCATCTGTGGCGTGGTGGCAGCAGGCCTTGGCGCCTACTTCTATCCTGTGCAAAATGATCTGGAAGCAGAGGACGGTGAGCATTAGATGGATACAGCGTATTTGGCTATTGCCATCGGCATCATGGCTGTGGTAACCTATATACCAAGAATGGTTCCACTGGCTCTGTTTCGGAAAAAAATTAAAAATCCATTTATCTGCTCTCTGCTCACCTATATGCCTTACAGCATATTGGCGGCAATGGTGTTTCCAGATATCTTTACCTCTACTTCTCATCTCATATCTGGGATTGCAGGGACGGCGGTTGCGCTCATTTTGGCATACCATAAGCGTAGCCTTTTGACAGTAGCTCTCAGCGCTACAGGGACAGTATTTATTTGCGAGCAATTGCTCAAACTATGTAACGTGATCTAACCAAGTAAACATTGCCAAAGGTCTCATACTGGTCTTTTGGTGAATAACCTGAGGAGGATTTTTGAATGGAGCACACAAGAAGCACCTTTTCTAACCGGCTTGGATTTGTCTTAGCTGCCGCCGGTTCTGCAGTGGGCCTGGGGAACCTATGGCGGTTCCCGTACTTAGCTGCCAAATATGGTGGCGGTATCTTTTTGCTGGTCTACATTATACTAGTGGTCACCTTTGGGTTTGTACTAATGGTATCCGAGATTGCCATCGGCCGAAAAACAGGTCTCAGCCCAATTGGTGCATTTGGCAAGCTCAACAAAAAATCCCGTTTTATCGGCGTACTAGCCTGTCTTGTCTCTTTTCTCATACTGCCATACTATAGTGTCATTGGCGGTTGGGTGATCAAATATCTGGTATCCTTTGTCTCAGGAGCAGGAGCTGCCACAGCAACAGATGGGTATTTTAGCGGATTTATTTCTGAATCCTGGCAACCGCTTCTCTTTTTGTTGATTTTTTTGGCAGCTACCTTTGTCATCGTCATCCGAGGCGTCAAAAGGGGCATCGAAAAGGCCAGCCGTATTCTCATGCCGATTTTGATCGTGCTGTCCGTCGCTCTTGCCATCTATTCGATGACACTTCCAGGTGGTATGGAGGGAGTTGCCTACTTCTTCCTGCCCGATTTCAGCAAATTCTCCGTCAACCTGTTACTGGCAGCTATGGGACAGATGTTCTACTCCATGTCTCTTGCTATGGGCATTATGATCACCTACGGCTCTTATCTGAGCAAAAAAGAGAATTTGGAAAAATCCGCCTCGCATATTGAAATGTTCGATTTGGGCATTTCCATTTTGGCCGGGCTCATGATTATCCCTGCAGTCTTTTCCTTCTCTGGTGGAGAGGCCAGTGCCATCAATGCTGGCAAAGGTCTCATGTTTGAGACGCTACCCAAGGTGTTTCACAGCATGCCACTGGGAGACGTGATGGGGGCAGTTTTCTTCCTGTTGGTTCTATTTGCAGCACTAACCTCCTCTATCTCACTGATGGAAGCAGTGGTTGCCACCGTATGCGATCAGTTTAAGCTGAGCCGTAAAAAGGCAACGGTAATCGTATTTTGCCTAGCGCTCATTCTGGCCATTCCCTCTTCCCTTGGATACGGGGTATTAAAAGATTTTCCTATCTTCGGTATGGCAGTCTTGGACTTTTTCGACTTCCTCACTAATTCAGTGCTCATGCCCATTTGCGCACTGCTCACTTGTATTGTAGTAGGCTATGTAGTGAAACCAGCTGCCATTATCGCAGAAGTGGAGCTCAACGCTAAGTTCCGGCGCAAAGGACTCTTTAAAGTAATGGTAAAGTACATCGCCCCCATCTTTATCATTGCGATATTAATTAGCTCCATTTTAGATTCTCTGAAAATTGTTGTCCTTTAATATATCTTTCAAGACGTTATTTAAGCTCTCGATGTAGTTCTTTCTGTACTTTGAGAGCTTTTGTTTTACGCTATTTTAGGGGAATTTTTCACTAGCTTTATTGATAAACAAGTCCCATTGTGGTATATTAAGCTAGTATATTAAAGGTGTTGATCCCCTAGGGATAAGCATTTGATAGACTTTACAGTAATGGAGTAGTCATAACATGGATTATAAACAAAGTATTGCACAGTTGATTGCAACAGCGGCGCATATGGACGCACAGGATATTTTGCCTCTCATTGAGGTCCCCCCCAACCCCAATATGGGGGATTTTGCCATGCCCTGTTTTCAGCTGGCAAAGACACTGCGCAAGGCCCCTCAGGCCATTGCCGCCGATTTGGCACAAACCATACAGGCGCCTGAGTATATCAGCCAGGTGCAAGTAGCCGGTGGGTATCTGAATTTCTTTTTAGACCCCAAATACTTGGCTCAGGATACTTTATCTCAGATCCAACAGCAAGGGGAGGATTACGGCCGCTCCAATGAAGGAATGGGCAGGAAAGTGGTCATGGACTACTCTTCCATCAATATCGCCAAGCCCTTTCACATCGGCCATCTGAGCACCACTGCCATTGGAAATTCCCTCTATCGCATCTACAACTTTTTGGGGTATCAGTCCATTGGCATCAACCACCTGGGAGACTGGGGCACCCAGTTTGGCAAGCTGATCGCCGCCTACAAGCTGTGGGGAAACGAAGAGGCGATAGGTCGGGATTCTATCAATGAGATGTTAAAGCTCTATGTCCGTTTCCACGAAGAGGCGGAAAAGGATGACTCTTTAAACGACATGGGTAGAGCTTGGTTTAAAAAGATCGAGGATGGCGATGAGGAGGCTCTGAGCCTATTTAACTGGTTTAAAGAGCTCACCTTAAAAGAAGTGCAAAAGGTGTATGACCTTTTAGATGTAAAATTTGACTCCTATGCTGGGGAGAGCTTTTATAACGACAAAATGCAGCCGGTGATTGACGAGTTAAAAGAGAAAAATCTTCTCAAATTAGACCAAGGGGCCTATGTGGTACCTTTAGATCAGTTCAACTTGCCACCCTGTATTATTCTGAAATCCGACGGTGCTACTCTGTATTCCACCCGGGATTTGGCAGCGGCATTTTACCGAAAGAAGCACTACGACTTCTACAAGTGTCTCTACATTGTGGCTTACCAGCAAAACCTCCACTTTAAGCAGTGGTTTAAAGTGGTAGAGCTGATGGGGTATGACTGGGCCAAGGACTTAGAACATGTGGCCTTTGGCATGGTCTCTTTAGAGGACGGCACCCTTTCCACCCGCAAAGGCAAGGTGGTCTTCTTAGAGGACGTGCTCAACCAGTCCATTCAGCAGACATTAGAAGTCATCAATGAAAAAAATCCCGATCTAGAAAATAAAGAACAGGTGGCCAAAGATGTGGGAGTTGGGGCTGTGGTATTTAGCACCCTTTCCAACAGCCGCATCAAGGATATCACCTTTAGCTTTGACAGAGTGCTGAACTTTGATGGGGAGACCGGGCCGTATGTCCAGTACACTCATGCCAGATGCGCCAGCCTCTTGCGCCGTGCACCCAAGGAGGTTTGGGATGCCCCCATCGACTTTGGTGCCGTAACCGACCCTGAGGCCTTTGCCACCATCAAATTGTTGGCAGAATGGGGAGAAGTGGTACAAAATGCCTGCCATAAAAACGAACCTTCTATCATCACACGGCATATTATCCACATTGCCCAGGCGTTTAATAAGTACTATTACGAGAAGCGCATTATCGATGAGGATTTAAGCGCCACCCACGCCAGATTGCTTCTGGCACAGTGTGTCAAGACAGTCATTAAAACCGGCCTTTATCTCATCGGTGTCAAAGCTCCCGAGCGCATGTAAAAAAGTAAGCAACGAAAAAAGGCCGGTGAGCGGCCCTTTAGGAACATCTAGTTGTTTTCTGTATCATGTGCATAGGCATTGAGCGCTGAGGTTTTATCCTTTAGCTCGCCCATGCTGATGATATTCTTTTCCAACATGAGCTCAATGAGTCCAGTGAGCGCAAGAGTATTGTTATAATCTGTCTCTTTCATTTCCAACAAAATGCTGTTGAGATTTGTGAGATCCTGTTGTTTATCCATGCTCTTCCCTCCAAAGATAATATTTGATACTATTTATTGCCTACTTAATATTGTAGTATACGTGAAAGGTGGAAATATCATGCTAGATATAAAAAAAATTCGCGAATGCCCAGAAGAGATCAAAGGGGCACTGGCCAGACGTGGAAAGCAGACCAATATCGACGAGCTGTGTCTTTTAGATAAACAGCGCAGAGAGCTGATGGTGCAGGTAGAGCAGCTCAAGGCCAAGAAAAACGAGGCCTCCAAGCAGATTCCCCAGCTGAAAAAAGAGGGAAAAGATGTGAGCGCTGTCTTTGAAGAGATGAAACAGGTGGGCGCACAAATCAAGCAGCTGGATGAATCCCTGGGAGAACTGGAGCAGAAAGTCTCGGAACTACTGTTATCCATCCCCAATACCCCCAATCCGTCCATTCCAGACGGTCTAAGCGATGCGGATAATGTAGAAATCAAACGGTTTATGGAGCCCACTTCCTTTGACTTTGAGCCACAGGCTCACTGGGATATCGGTACCCGCCTAGGCATACTGGATTTTGAGACAGCAGCGAAAGTTACGGGCTCTCGCTTTACCTTCTATAAAGGGCTGGGTTCCAGGTTGGAGCGAAGCCTAATTAGCTTTATGCTGGACACCCATACCATGGAGCACGGGTATACCGAGGTGCTCCCCCCCTATATGGCACATCGTCGTTCTATGACGGGCACGGGGCAGCTCCCCAAGTTTGAAGAGGACGCCTTTAAAGTAGCGGGAACTGAGTATTTCCTCATCCCCACAGCGGAAGTTCCAGTAACCAACATGATGCGGGACACCATCTTAAAGGAAGAGGATCTGCCCATTTACTACACCGCATACAGCGCCTGTTTCCGAGCAGAGGCAGGCAGCGCTGGCAGAGATACCAGAGGCCTCATTCGCCAGCACCAGTTTAACAAGGTAGAGCTGGTGAAATTTGTAAAGCCCCAAAATTCCTATGATGAACTGGCAAAGCTTTTGGCTGATGCGGAGCACATCCTCCAGCTGTTAGAGCTCCCCTATCGGGTCGTCAATCTCTGTGCAGGCGACATCGGCTTTAGCGCCGCCCAGACCTATGATATCGAGGTCTGGATGCCCAGCTACAATAATTACGTGGAAATCTCCTCCTGTTCTAACTTTGAGGATTTCCAAGCGCGCAGAGCCAGCATCAAATACAAGGATGCCTCCACGGGTAAAAACGAGTTCATCCACACCTTAAACGGCAGTGGTTTGGCGGTGGGCCGCACAGTAGCCGCTATATTGGAAAACTACCAGCAGGCAGACGGCACTGTACGTGTCCCCAAGGCCTTGCAAGAGTACATGCGCACCGATACCATTGGATAATAAAAAAATAAGTTGACCCAAAAGGCTGCTATGGAATATTCTCATAGCGGCCTTTTTATATCATCCTCCGAATGCTTAGGCAGGCTTTTCCGGTTTTCTCAAGCTCATCTCTGGCTACTTGCAGATGTAAATAATGATTCGTAAAAGCGTTTTACCTGGCAATGCTAGGAGATATCTTTTAAAGGGCACATTTCTTTGCTAGAGATCTTTACCTCTCTCTGGAGTATTTGATTACAGACCGATAAAGGTAGCTTAGAGCTTGATCGAAAATACGACCCATAGACAGAGTTATATCTTTTTTTAGTAAGAATAAAACGATAACATATTACTTTGAAAATTTCTTTTCAAAAATAGTGCATTATTTATTATATGATTTGGTTCCTTCCCTTAAAATGGTATATAATACTGCATAGAATACGACGTCCAGGGGAGTGCATATGAAAAGTCATTATAGGCCCGATTTTATACTGCATAGAAAATTTTACTACCGTCTCATTGGTTTGGGACTCATTGTGGGAATTGTAGCCGGGGTGGTCGCCTCCCTATATAGATTTGCCATTGCCTATTCTCAAGAGTTCAGCCAATCTGTTTATGCATGGGCGAAAAACCCCTGGCAAATTCTGTGCGTGTTTTTAGCTCTCGCACTGCTGGGACTCATTGTGGGTTGGCTCATCAAAGGAGAACCCCTCATCAAGGGCAGCGGCATTCCCCAAGCAGAGGGGACCATTTTAGGGTTCTTTCAGATGCGCTGGCTGAAAATACTCATTAAAAAATTCATCGGCGGCGTGCTGGGCATTTTAGGCGGTTTGTCCTTGGGTCGAGAAGGCCCCTCCATTTTGCTGGGCGCCATGACAGGCCAGGGGGTATCCAACGCATTTCATCGGGATACGACAGAGCAAAAATATCTGATCACTTGTGGCGCCTGTGCTGGTTTGGCAGCGGCATTTAACGCACCTCTGGCAGGAGTCATGCTGGCTCTAGAGGAAATCCACAGAAGCTTTTCTCCCAAGGTACTGCTCAGTGCCTTGGCATCTGCCCTCGCTGCCTGCCTGATCTCTCGGCTGTTTTTTGGCAGCGCACCTACATTCTCCCTACCACCCCTTTCTGAGCTGCCTGCTGCTCACTATTGGCTATTGCTCCCCTTAGGGGTACTATTAGGCCTCTTTGGAGCGGGATATAACAAGTGCGTACTGTTCACCCAGAATTTATATCAGAAAATTCACTTACCTTTGCCGGTAAAGATGATCATTCCCTTTTTCATCGCCGGCATCTTTGGCCTATGCTTGCCCCAAGTACTGGGAGGCGGCCATAATATTGTAGACGGCCTGATCATAGGCCAATATGCCCTTCCCTTTTTGTTCCTGCTACTGGTGGGCAAGTTTGTGCTTTCCATGACCAGCTTTGGCTCCGGCGCGCCAGGTGGCATTTTCTTTCCCCTTTTGGTGCTGGGGGCGTTAGCGGGCGTCATCTACGGTCAGGCCGCAGTCTCCTGGGTGGGGCTTGAGAGCAATTATGTGCTCCCCTTTATGTTGTTTGGGATGCTGGGCATGTTCACTGCCATTGTGAGAGCGCCTCTTACAGGCATCCTGCTCATTGTGGAGATGTCCGCCTCCTTTGACCAGCTCATCTGCCTAGCTATTGTGGCATTTCTCTCGTATATTACTGCGGATTTATGTCACTCCAAGCCCATTTACGAATCTCTGCTGGAGCGGGCAGTCAATCAGGGAAATGCAGACTCCCCTGCCGAGACAGCTGCCGTATCACTGGAGTTTACCGTCTGCTTGGGCAGCCCAGCGGATGGCCGACAGATTAAACAGATCATCTGGCCAGCAGACTGTCTGGTAATCGCTGTTATGCGAAACAGCCAGCAGATTACCCCCAAGGGAAACACCCGTCTACAGGTGGGAGATTTGCTTACCTTGCTCTGTCCGGCACAATGCGAGGCACAGGTTCGCCAGTACCTTTCTCAGGAATTTTCCGACCATTAAAGTGCAAGTACTTTTTCCCGTGACGGCTCGGCTCTCTGTACATGGGCAAACCTCAAAGAACTGCTCCGGTAACATGAAAAATAAGGAGGTAAACCGTGTTATGAAACACAAAAACATTCTCTCCTATCAGATAGGCAGCCTGTAAGAGACTTTTCCTTGACCACTCTTTCAGGCCGCTCGAACTGTCAAGGAGGAAACACATATGAAAAGAGATCGCGGATACTTCCGCAGGCAGCGAAAGCGCACAATTCATCGAAAGGAGGGAATCCTCCGCCGGATCGGCGGCGAAGAGTATGTCCTTGCATGGTCTGGGGGGAATCGCGGTCGTTTTGCCAAGGGAAAAATTCACTGCTCTTGCTGGATGTGCCGCAGAAAATCCTACGATATTCCTTCCTGTCGTGATAGGCGGTTTGCGCTTGCCGCCAAAGAGCAATTCCGTGAACTGAATATCAAATGATACAATCATAAAAAGCATTTCCTGCCTATCATGTAGGTGAAGAAGTGCTTTTTTACATTTCATAGCCGAGCTTCCCATGATAAAGTAAGGATAAAAGTTAAAGCATATAGGCTTTGTAAATGTACTCCTATCTGCTCAAACGTTTGGCTTGTCCTCTCAAAATTTTCTCACTTTACGTGGGAGCGATACTCCTTCATCACTCGCTCAATATTTGCTATCGTCTGCTTATTGAAATAGTGCTCCATCTGTTCCACCTGTTCCAGTTCATCTTGGGTTCCATTGATCATGCACAAAAACTCATGGAGCACTTTATGCCGATGCAACAGGTACTCCCCCTCTTCTTTCCCCTTTTGGGTGGGGCGAATGTAGCCGTATTTCTCGTATTCAATATAACCCTGGGTAAGCAGCTGTTTGGCCATTTTGGAGACGGAGGATGGCTTGACGTGGAGAAGGTCTGCCAGCTGCTGAATTCTGACAAAGCCGTTTTTTTCTGCATGCCTACAGATCATCTCCAGATAATCCTCGCCGGATTCATAGATCTTCATGGCCGAGCCTCCTTCATAAAGAAACAATTCAAGTCTGATACTAGCACAAACCCGGGGGGTTTTCAAGCTTTCCTTGTTTATGGTATACTGGACTAACACAATGGACACAAACGCGGGGAGGGAAGACCATGGCGGGAGCGCACGACGGGCACCGCGGCCGGATGCGGGAACGGTTCCGCAGGGAAGGGCTGAACGGCTTTGCCGACCATGAGGCGCTGGAGCTGATGCTGTTTTACGCCATTCCCCAGCGAAACGTCAATCCGCTGGCTCACGCACTGCTGGAGCGTTTTGGCAGCTTCCACGGGGTGCTGGAAGCCTCGGAGGAGGAACTGTGCAGGGTGGAGGGCGTGGGCGAATATGCCGCTACGCTGCTTCGGCTGTTTGCCGCCGTGGGCCGCCGGGTGGAGGAAAGCCGCGCCGGGCAGCGGGAAAAGCTCCGCAACCGCATGGAGGCGCAGGAACATTGCCGCAGACTGCTGGCGGGCCGCC
>CAJJPW010000003.1 GCA_905193725.1 uncultured Eubacteriales bacterium | reverse complement strand
ATTCGCATTTACTTTTTAATATTTTTTCTATTTACTCAAAAGTTCTCCCAGTTCATAGGCTCTTTGCAAATCATCTTCTGTGGGATTAAACTTGACGGACAAGGTGTCCTCCACCTTAACGCCTAGGTTAGATAGTCTCTCTTTTATAAACTTAACACCCTCGCCGCTCCATCCAAATGAACCAAATACTCCGCAGCGCTTCCCCTTCATTACATAAGAGCATAATAGACTAGCTACATCCCAAATGGGCTTTAATGCATCCCGATTGACCGTAGGTGTGCCAATGGCAAACACGTCTGCCTCTTGTAATTTTTGAGCAGCTTCTCCTGGAGTGATGAGAGAAATGTCCTCAATTTCTGCACTAAGTCCATTTTTTATCATTCCCTCATAGACCTTTTCTGCCAGTTTTTTCGTATAACCATAGCAAGATACATATCCCACATATGCTTTTCTAGGGTTGTTTTCACTTAAACTGTCTTTGGCCCATTCATAATACCGCTCTACCGCGCCTTGAGGGTCGCCTCGCAGCACCGGTCCATGGGACGGCCCAATGATCTCAATGGATAGGTTTTTGAGCTTTTCTACTGCCTCTAGCACATAGGATTTAAACGGGCTCATAATCACGTCAAAGTAGTATTTTTGAGATTTCACCATTTCATCGTCCAGCATGGTTAAATCGTCAAAAACCTTTTCTGCCGCGAAATGGAATCCAAACATATCCCCCGAGAATAACATTTTATCCTCTCTGGCATAAGTAAAGATGGAGTCCGGCCAATGCAAAAACGGGACGCTTAAAAACTCCAGCGTTTTTCCACCTAAATCCAGCTTATCTCCATCGCCCACTTCCATGCATGTAAAATCCAAGTTGGTGATGTTCTTTAGAAAGCCATGGGCCACTTTACTGCATACCACCGTAGCATTTCTGGCAACCGCCAATAGCTTCGCCAATGAACCGGAATGATCTGGTTCTGTGTGATTGCTGATAATATAGTCAATCTTAGCGGGATCTACTAATTCGCTAATGTGGGCAATATGCTCTTCTGCATATTTTTCCTTTACCACATCTACTAGCGCGACTTTTTCGCTCCCCTTTATCAAGTAGCTATTGTACGAAGTGCCCCATCGGGTTTTCATAATGACATCAAATCTTCTCAGGTCCGGATTCAGTGCCCCGACCCAATAGATTCCATCTTTTACCTTTTCTGCATGCATTCCGAAAACCTCCAGCTATTCTCTACTCGATTACTCCTGAGAGAACACGTCCTTGCCAGCTCCACATAGTGGGCAAAGCCAATCTTCAGGAATATCTTCAAAGCTGGTGCCAGGAGCAATCCCGTTATCTGGGTCGCCTACCTCTGGGTCGTACACATAACCACAAATATCACATACATATTTGTCCATCAAAAAAACCCTCCTTTAAGGTTCACTAAATATATCTTAGATATAACCCAAAGGAGGATTTTTAAACATTTTTTTGCCAGAGGCAGAGCTTTCTCCCGCCTCTCTTTTCGCCGCACTTCACATGGCGATTTTATTTTTTGTTTTCAAAGTATTCGTTTAGCTTTGCGACTAATTGATCTGCATCAATGCCATGTACCATGCACGCCTCTTCTAGTGCCTCTCCCGAAGCAGAAGGGCAGCCAATGCAGTGCATCCCAAATTCAAAAAAGATGGGGGCACACTCTTGGTCCATGTGTAGAACATCAATAATCCTCATATCTTTTGTAATCTTAGCCATTGGTATTCATCCTCTCATTTCAATAATATTTCCTGTTTTATTATAGATAACCGGCTCGTAATAGTTACTAACTATAAAGCATTTTTTTCCAATTATCAAGTCTTTTTCACAAATTTTGTGCCACATTTTGGGCAGGTGATGGATATTTTCCCCTTTCCCTTGGGTACGCGAACTTTTTGTTTGCAATTTGGGCATTGATAAAACCGATAAATCTTACCCTGAGTGATCCTGTTTTTGATTTTATATCCCCACATCTTAAACTTGTCTACAAACGACTTGATAAAAGAATAAAACTTGTAATTTTCTGATTGTCGCTTGTAGACATTTTTAGAAAAAATGCGAAACAGCGCATAACCCATCAGGAGCAGTGAAATAATCCGAAATACCAGCCCTGGGATGATGCTCATAATGAGCGCCAATATCATGACTCCTAAACTCAGGTAGTCCGGGCCATTCCTCCCCGCCATAAATCTGCGAAACATGTTGCCTCCTCGCCTCTATCTTTCTCAACATTTCCATGTCGTCTATCGTTAGACATGATAATATTTTACATGGTTTCGCGCCAAAAATAAATATCCCCATGTAAATATTTTGTAAACTACTTCAGCTATCCCGTTCCTGAAAGACCAGTCTATTTTTCTATGACAAATTTCTCTCCTTTTTTGTCTATTGTATGAATTTGCGTGTCAGGATATTTCTGAGCCTCTAACTTCTTCTGCACCTGATATCTCCCCCAAAAATGCATGGCAAAAAAGTGCCGTGGCTGAAGTTGGCGAATAAACGCGTCTGCCCCCTCATAATAGACGCCTTCCATCCGGTCATCTACTGGGAAAAAGCCGATATCCAACGTTCCTTTTTGCTGTTGCTTTACATAGGCAAGCTCTCTAGCAAAGTCCATCCTAGCTTCTTGCATATAGCGTTCATCCGCCTCTCCCTGCCAATGCCAACAATTTAAATCCCCCGCGTGGAAGAGCTTCCAGCCGCCTATATCCACAAAAAAACTGCTTCCAATGTCCGTAGAGCCACATACTGTGACAACCATATTATCCCTTTGCACCACATCTCCCTTGCACACCGAAATACAGTCCAAACCTTTTTTTGTCGGGATATCTCTATCCAAGATAAACACTGTGTTATCTGCGTAATCTTTCAGCTGAAAGATACCTGGTTGAAAGTGGTCCCCATGGTTGTGGCTGGCAAACACATAGGTGTTTTGCACCCCTTGCCATATCTGCCTTTCCAAAATGCCATCCGCTAACCCAGCCTGTGGCTTTGCATGCCGGCCAATATAGTCGAAGATCAGCATGTTTTGATTGATTTTTACGGCAAAGCCGCTGTGATCCAAATAATATACCAATGCTCGTTGTCGTTCCACACTAGACACCTCTTTTTGAATAGTCAAAAAATGGGCAGCTCTCTGCTGCCCATCAGATGATTCATTAGCTTACCACATCTCCAGAGTAACTGATGAGCGAAGCATCCAGCACTCCTTCAATGCCCACAAATCTATCCACTACATTTGCCTCAGATTCCTTGATATTCATCTCAATGGTCAACTCAATGATATCTCCAGATACTGTCTTTGCCTTGAGTCTTCCCTGAGGTAGCTGTTTGAGTAACATTTGCACTTCCCGTTTTGCATAATCCTCAAAACGAACTACCAATAAATAAGGCATTGTCTTTTTCATCTTGAACATGGAGACAATGAGCATCAATACGCCAATACCTAAGCTGGTTAAGATGGCAACAGTATACAGCTGAGCGCCAATCGTGATGCCCGCTGCAATGGCCCAGAACATGTAGATGGTATCCATTGGATCCTTTACCGCTGTTCTGAAACGCACGATAGATAGCGCACCTACCATACCTAGAGAAAGCATCAGGTTGGTGGTTATCGTCAGTATAATGGTAGATGTCACCATGCATAACATGATGAGGGATGTGCCAAATCCCTTGACAAAAAGTACTCCGGTAAACGTGCGCTTATATATGAGATAGACAAAAATACCGATGAGAAAGGATAGCGCTAGCGTTATAATCACCCGGGTAATATCAATATCCCCTGTGAGCTTAAAGCTATCTAGTATGCTATTTGTAGTCGTATCAGTTCCCATAATGACCTCCCTAATTTTTCAACACAAGCTTTATATCCCAATGCAGTTAATCGTATTTTCTGCAGATAACATATTTTGATATCGCCGATCTCGCCGGCGAGTTGAGCGAGTTGAGCACCCCTTTGATAAAATCCGGTAAAATGTTATTAAATTTAATCTCCAGCACCATAAGCCCTGTATCCAGCATGGGCATCATGGGCACGTGATCACCGAACATATTTCCCTCTGTCATCACCCCGCTGCAGAGGTCCTTATCAAAGGTGATGCGGACATTTCCTACGGGATACACGTAGGCTTCCCGGATATAGTCCACAATTACTTTGGGCTTAAGCCCTTTTACCCGCATCTCGGTATATACCTCACGGGCCAGTGGTTCTTTTCTATCTAGTAGGAAATCATAATCTCCTGCTAAAATCCGATCATACTCCTCTCTCGTGAGGGGAAAGGACTGTTTGGCAATAAACTGCCCCTTTTTGATCTTCTTTTCAAAGCTGATCTTATGATCGCTCAGATTGTAGATCCGTATGCGATATTTTTTTCTAAAATTCACTCCCTGTAATTTCTCTGAGAGTGCCGTCTCGTTTCTGTCGTCAAAATACAGGCTTCTAATGTGGTACGAGCCTTGGTCGTCGCTGTTAGCGTCACTTTTGAGTAGGCCTTTGAGACAAGCCCTGAGCGTATAGTAGTCTCGGTAGTTGATATAATACTTCAGCTCATGGCGAAAGGTCAGTTTCGCTCCTTTCTTTTTTGTCCCTTGTACGCTGCCGATCTGCCGCGGATGTCCTGGGGCAACTCCCTGCCTGGGCGCTCTCACCCGCCCCTCACTGTGGGTATTCAGCCCTCCCATCTCTCTGGAGGCCCTCTTTCTATTCTCTGTAGGATATCGGTGCGCTTCCATTCCTGTTCTCTGTACAGGGACGCGCTCGCTCTTTCTCACTCCATTGGCCGCTGCTGGTCGGCGATGCACAGTATCTAACCCATCGTCCTCGTATGGCTCTACTCGGGTCAACACTCTTCTTGCCGGCTGTCTTTTAGGCGGCTGCCACTGCAGTTCATGCTCCTCCTGGCTGGCTGCACTCATCCTTTCTTGCATTTGCTCCGCTCGTTTGGGCGGCCTCTGGTTGGCCATAGAGAAATCCAGCTCTGGCTCCACGTCAACTCTTCTAGCCGTATGCCGTGGCTTATCAGCCTCTTCTATTTCATCTTTATCCTCTATCTGCCAGCCCTCATCCAATGTTCTCGTAGGGCTTTTTTCCACAGAAAGATCTAGCTCCCATTCTTTGGGCTCTGGTTCTTCTTGGGGAAGCGTGCGCCGCATGGGCCGATTTTCATATAGGAAAGATAAATCGTCCTCATTGGAGGTGTCAAACTTTCTCGTTTTCACTTGATAGCTAGGCTGTATTTGGTTATCCCACTGCCCATAGCGCGTTCTATCCGTCCTAGAGCCAGCATCGTGTTTGTGCTGCCTGGACTGTCTATCTATATTTTTGAACAAGTCCTTATCATAGGGCCTGCCCTTGCCTAATTTTCTCGCCATTTTTGTCGCTCCCTATTTTCCTCCATTCCAGCTTGATCAAAGCGCAATTTATCGTCTTACACTGTGGTTAGAAACTCCAGCCGACTTCCTCTGCACTTTTGCCTGTCTTCCCAAAGATCTCGATCATCTCATCATCGCTTAATCCCAGATTGGTCTGCAACTCATAGAGGATGACAGTGGGCTTTTTGGCCGCATATTCCTTAAATCTCTGCATATGCAACTCGTAGTTTCTCATAGTGCCGCCGAACTTCTCCTTTTCTCTGGGGAGCTCATCGATGAGCGTCGCTGTAATCTCGTCAGCCCGAGCCACCACCTTTTCCTCAGAGAAGGTGTTTTCCAAATGATAGGCAAACCGCTCTAAAAACATCTGCTTCCATTCGTCATTTTGAATGAGACTGCGGAATATGAGGGTAGAAAATCCCAGATTTACGCCCATACCTTCAGGATTTAAGTGAGCGGCTACTCCATCTCTATCCAGCTTAAACATTCCCCAATCTAGGTCATACAAAATCCACTGCCATTTGCCCCCATTGCGGTCTCGCCAGAATTTGATATTTCCCAGATCAGAATTGGAGAAGTAGATTTCCGCAATGACGTAATCCATGTAGTTTTCCACGTCCATTTGGGTTTTGATATACTCATAATTTTCCGGGTCCTTGAGAGAATGGGTCTCCAAAAACTCCAGCATCTTTTTGTAATCCTCATTGCTGCCGACGAGGGCCGTCCCATTGCCCACCAAAAGATCGATATCCTCTATGGGCACATTATAATGCTGGGAGAGATAGTACTTGTTGATCTTCTCTCTGATGTGATATACGCCCCAGTACTCTCCATTGAGGTATACCACACAGGTCTTATAAGCTTGCACCGCTAGATCTGTGTTTTCCCCCATCAAACTGGTCATGGTCACATCCCGTACTTTTGTCATATATCGATCTTGGCCGGAACACCGCAACACGATGGACTTGTATTCCTGATATGGCAGATCATCAAAAAATGGATAGGCCAATGTATCCTCGCCATATTCACTTCTGGCAAATATGGAGAAGGATTTTTGCGGTTCTGAGCGGGAATACGCCCCAAAGATCTTTAGGCCAATATCCTGTGAAAACACCGTTTTCCCGTCTTCCATGTATTCAAAGTGGGCAGGAACTTCCCAGTCTTGGTAGTAGTTAGCGTTTGGATCCGGCACGCCGTGCTCCAATTCCTCCCCATAGTAAATTCCCTCTTCTTCGCTAAACAGATATTTATCGTCAGTCACCAGCGAAACCACAGGAAGGGTGTGATCGTCGTTGATGATATAGGTAGCCGTTGTGGTTGTACTGGGCAGATAGCCATCTTTAAACACTCTAGCGCGCAGCTTTGTCGTCTCACTAATGGTCAACGCCCCTGTGTATTTTTGAGACGAAGTGGTCGGCGTGCTGCCATCTAAAGTGTAGTATATTTCCCCATCTGTGGCACTTAAACTCACCGTTTGAGTACCCCCATATAGGCCCCCCTCAAGTGAGAGTTCGGGGGCTACAGCATACCCAAGGCTTGGATCTTGGTTTGCCGCCAAAGGTGTTGGAGTGGCAAAGTAATAAGAGCCCGTTTGCCCATCCATTTTGCCATAGGACACATTCTGGGGCAGAGATGGGATAAATAGGCGGTCTTGCAATTGGTCTTGACTGTTAAAAAGTGCTAGCACTTCCCCTTCTCCACTGAGCCTAAAGTTGGTGTGCACATTCTGCATCTCCTGCCCTTCTTCCGTATCTCCCAGCCCTGAAGCCTGTACCAAGAGATATCCTCCTGCTTCAATGGTCGTTCCCTGGGGGAATCTCCACATGGCGGGGTTTTGGGGGTTGGTCGTCAAGGAATAGCCAGAAATGTCTACCGCTTGGGAGGAGTTGTTGTGCAGTTCGATTAAGTCATAATACTCTCCATTGCTTTCCTGTGCATATTGGGAGTTTCCCGTTATGACTTCGCTAATGCTCACGGCTCCTGTCTGGACGGATCCACTGCTCTGTTCAAACTGCTGAAATCCCTCCATAGTGTTTACCAAGCCAGGAGTTGGGGTGGCAGAAATGCCAAAGTTATCTCCATAAGAGCCGTCCTCTAGGACTTCCCTTGCATATACGGTATCGGATTTCAAGGTGGGCACAGATACGCTATCCAGCTCTAAACCTCTTTGATTGGCGAGCACTACTGTCTCCTTATAAGAGGAGAGCCTGAAATTGGTGTGGAGCTCATCTCCCTCTGCAATATCCTGACCCGATGCAAAGACCACCAGGTACTCGCCTGGCCCCAGTTCCACAGCCGGGAACTTCCACGCCAGCATATCATCAGGGTCGTCAGATAGCCCATAGCCTTCTAAGTTTACCGTTTCATCCGAGCGATTATAGATCTCTATCCAGTCTTCATAAAGGCCCAGCGAATCTGCCAAGGTCGAGCCATTAGAGGACATCACTTCTGTGACGATAATCGGGGAATTCTCCACCTTTAAGCTGTCTTTAAACGCCGCATATCCTGCCTCGGTATTTTCAAAGCCCGGTGTGGGCATATCGGTAACTGCCCATTCTCCCGACTCTAAGTTCTTTGCATAAGATTGATTGGCACCCACGCTTCCAAATTCCAGACTATCTACTAATTGGCCCCTTGTGTTCGTGAGATACACCGTTTCCCCCGCCGACTTGAGTTTGAAGCCCGCATGAGGATACCCTCCTGTATCGCTAGTCGATGCAGTGCCTGAAGCATAGACCACATAATAGCTCTTGGGCGCCAGTTCGACGTTCGGGAACACCCATTTGGCGTAAGACTGATTGTCATCAGAAAGGCCATAACCCGAGAGATTAATGGGATCATCTGTTGGATTGTACACCTCTATCCAGTCGGGGTACTCTCCCTTTTCATCCGGGAGCACTCCCTTATTGGAAGGCATGACCTCAGTAATGGTCAGCAGACCTTTTTCCTCTCGCCCCTCCAAATTGTCATTTTTTGCCTGGTCATTGATTGCATATATGATAACACCCACCAATAATGCCGCGCATATAATGATGAATATGAATTTGCCTTTTTTATTCAAAGTCGATCAACTCCTCAATATACTTTCAACATTGTACCATGCCTAAGTACACTTCTCAACAAAATATTCCTTGTAACTTATGAATCTTTTGTAAATATTCCCTATTATCCACACAAATCCACAGGTTTTCCACACAAATTGTGGATAACTTGCATTCAATCACCATGTACCCAATTTATTTTTGTACCCTGCTGTGATCCTATATTTTATGATAAAATCCATTTTCATCTTCACTGTTACATTCTTATTTTATCTTTTTCCTCTAAAGGCCTCTTCTATATATGCACCTTTCTTTGGGTTATCCACAAAGTTATCCACAAAAATGGGGACTTTTCCCCACCTCTTTTATTCTAAATGCACCAGTTTTTTGCAGCTGATAAAATTGAGGTGTTTTTCCTTGACCCGGCAGCCGGTGATCTCCTGTAACGCCTTGGCATAATACTCCACCTGCGGTCGGTAATAGGCCACCCTCTCTGCCAGTGCCTCTTGCCCCACTCGATCTGTCTTGTGATCTAGCAGTATGATTTCCCCCTGTTCCCAAAAGGCCAGGTCGATGACCCCCTGTACTATGATCTTATCGTGGGACTCATAGCCAAACGAGCTAGCCACATCCCATAGCTTAAAGGGCTGCTCTCTGAGCACTTTTTTACTGCTGGCAATGCGCCTGGCCATATCGCTGTGTAAAAACCACTCTAGCAAAGGCAGCTCTTTTCGGGCGATGTCTCTTTCTAAAGAGGTGATCTTGCCCGCCTTCCACAGCTTTTCTATTTGCATAGGGATATCCTGGTCTGCAAAGTTCCAAACCTCCAATACTCGGTGTAACCCGCTGCCCCTTTGGGTCGCGCTCCACCCAACGCCGTGGGCTGCACTCTGTTCTTCCAACACATCTTGGGATCGCTGCTCTTCTTGAACGCTCCACTGGGGAACCGGCCAAAGTTCCTTGGCATCCATCGCATCTTCTCGCCGGCTGTCCATGGTCATATCTCCACTTTTTATCAGCCAATGCCTTGTCTGCATACTCTGCTTTAACTCGCTCACTGTCATGGTGCGTGGTACTTTGACAAATGTGATTTTAGCTAGCGCATCTGCTTGCGATTCCTCTGCTGCTTTTTTGAGTATATTTATATTAGAAGAAACTTTTTCCTCTGCGATCTCCCCTCCTAGCTCTTCCCCTTGCATCTCCAAAGGCAATAGTCCATCTGGCCCCAGCTGGTTTTCTCCCCGGCCCCACCGGAGCACCAAATCCAGCCAGTTGTTCATGGATAGCACCGCCTCCTCACTTAGCGGCCTACCATAGCGAATCTCATCTGGCAGTTGATCTACTACACCTGTCAAAATCAGAGTATGCCGTGCTCTGGTGAGGGCCACATACAGCACCCGTAAGCTCTCGGATTTTAGTTCTTGCGTTAGACGCATGGCGATCAACTTTCTCTGCCATGTGTCCTTTGCCACATGGCGCTGTACATCTTTCCACTTGATGCCTATGCCCATCGTATCGTGGACGAGGAGTTCCTTATCAAAATCTCTGGTGTTGTACTTCCCCTGTAGACGGGAGACGAACACCACGGGAAACTCCAGCCCTTTGCTGGCGTGTACGGTGAGAATGCGCACCGCATCTCTCTCCTCTTCCAGTTGTACTGTCTCCACGTATTTGCCAATGTTCTTCTTATACTCCTGCAAGAACTCGATAAAGGCATAAAAGTTCTCAATCCGATCGTCGTTGATGCTAAGACACATCTTAATAAACGAATCAAAGGCAGCCAGGCGCACTGCTCCTCCAGGCAGGGCACATAAATACGCGTCAAAATGGGTGAGCGTCTTGATCTTCAGCAGCGTCTCCTTCACCGGCAGTGTCTGTGCGTAAAGGGAAAATTCACTTAGGGTGTTTTTGAGCTTAGCGGCCTTTTGATCCAGCACAGGATCTCCAAAAGAATCATTGGAGAAAAACGTCTGTGCAAAAGTCTTTTCTCCATCCACTAGGCGAATCTGCGCAAAATCCCTCTCGTCAAAGCCTCCAATAAAGGAACGCATGACGCTGAGCAGCTCAATATCCCGATAGGGATTGTCCACCAATCTGAGCAGATTGACAAACACCTCAATATAGGGGTCATCTTCCTGCGCTTCAAATAGTGTCCTCACAGGAATCCCCTGCTGCTGCAACACCCTTTTGTACACTTCCCCATGGCGATTTGCCGTGCGCATGATAATGCAAAAATCTCCAAAGGCCAGAGGGCGAGTCTCCCCCCTTTTTTCGTCAAAAAAATCTTTTCCCAACAGGGCCTTGATTTCTCCGGCGATGAGGGCTGCCTCTGTCTCCTCCTTTAAGGCTCCCCGTTTGCCCAAGGCTAAGCTGAGCTTACACGCTCCCTTTTCTCTGCCCGACCAAACCAGCGCCTCTTCCACGCCATAGCTGATTTCTCCCACCTGGGGTGACATGACTTTGCCCATCAACCCGTTAATAAAGTCCACCACGCTTTTGGAACAGCGGAAGTTCTCGTTCATGTTGATGAGCCTGCTCTGTCCCTCGCCTGTGCCATATTGTTTGGCCTTTCCCAAAAAGATAGACGGATCTGCCAGGCGAAATTTGTAGATGCTCTGCTTCATATCACCCACCATGAACATGTTGTTCCCCCGGCTAATGGCCTGTAAAATTGCCTCTTGAATGCCGTTGGTATCCTGATACTCATCTACGAAGATATAATCGTATTTCTGCTGATAGCTTTTTGCCACATCAAAGTTTCCCTCTCCGCTGGACAGGATTTGATAGGCAATATGGAGCATGTCATCGTAGTCGATGATGTTTTTCTCCCGTTTGAGCTTTTGAAATGCCTCGTGGAACCCATGAATGATGCTGGTGAGCCCACAGATATCCCCTTTGACCTCCTCATAATCCCCTTTGATTTGCTCCAAAAGTTCCTGCTCTGTCATCAGGTTTTGCAGACTGTCCACCTGTTTTTTGGCATCCGATTTCCAGCCCGAGAGTTTCTTTTTGTCCGCCTCTTCTGGGATACCTCTGGCAATGGGTCGAAACTTGGCGCTGCCCAGTTGGGATTTTAACGCGTCAAACTCACCCTGGCGCGCCAGTTCCAGCCACCCTTCTGTGAGTGCCAGATGAGCCTCATCGATCTGGCGCTGTGCATCATACCCCTTTTTGCTGCTCAGTGCTAGGGACTGTTCAAAGTCCCCCTTTGCTCGATACAGTATCTGCACCACATGGCTCCGGTATGCCCCAAAGTACTCCTCCTGAGTTTGAGGGCTCAGCTGCTGTGCCTGCTCCAGCCATTCTAAAGGGTGTTCTTTGCTCATGATAAAATTGTATATCTGCATGGCCATCTGCACGATGGGTCGGTCGTCTTTCTTGCAGTATTTGGCATATAGCTGGGAAACGCCTTCCTCTTGCCGCTCACACAGCTCTTCTAGCGCCTGCTCCATGGCCTGGGCCTTTAAAATATCCACCTCTTTGCCCACCGCAATTCTCACGTTTGTCTTCAGGTCTGTGAGCAGAAGGTTTTGTTGAATCACAGAGATGGTGAACTTGTGGATGGTGCAGATATCCGCTTGCAGCGCCCTTTCTGCCTGGGCATATAATCTGGGATCCTCCTTTTGCTCTGCCAGCTCCATCAGCCTTCTGTATATCCTCTCCTTCATCTCCCCTGCCGCCAAGTTGGTGAAGGTGCACACCAGCATGTTTTTGATGTCCGCCCCCTGTTCTACCAAGCGGGCGATGCGTTCACTGAGCACGCTGGTCTTTCCCGAGCCTGCGGCAGCGGAAACCAAGATGTTTTTCCCTCGCTCCCCAATGGCAGCCTGCTGTTTTTGTGTATACTGCATGGTTTTCACTCTCCCTCCGTCGCCGCCTGATGGCTTTGCACTTCTTCATTCATCTTTCCGAGCATCTGCGCCTGATCCACTAGTTCTAGCATATCAAAGTCGTTGCCCTCATAACACACGTCGAATTTACAGATGCTGCGAAATTCACAGAAGGTACAGCTGGTTCGATCTGGCGCTTCCTGCACTGGCCGAATCTCCAACTTGCCCTCATAGATGCACTTTACAGTAGATTGCACGATCTGACGAGCCAGCAAAAACAGCTTCTCCATCTGATCCCCAGTAAATACCCGTTTGGCATATCGGCTGGCCACCGTCAAATCCTTTTTAATCTGCATATTGATGGAAGAGAGTGCCCCAGGTTCCTGCATTTGCTCCGTGCTCAGTAGGAGCAGCGGTTCGCTGAGCATAAAGCCGTTCATTCTGTACTCTTTTTGAATCGCCTCTTCTATACCATCTTCCTGGTCGGTATAACTGCCCTTTACGGTAAAGTAAAACGCACCGAAGGGCAAAACCGTACTGCGCGTTGCCTTTTGGTACTGTTCTACGGCAAATTTTAAATACACCACCAGTTGGAGGGCCAGTCCATGGCAGAATCGGGTAAAGTCAAAATCCTGCTGAGATGTCTTGTAATCCACGATCCGAATGTACTCCCTGTCTTCCCATTGGATTTGATCCACTCTATCGATAATTCCCTTGAGGCGAATGACCGTTCCATCCTCTAGCGTAACTGTAAAAAAGTCCCCCTTGCTGCTGAGCATATGCTGTTCGCTGGCCGATACATGGACGTGCTGCACTTGATTTTTTGCCGCCTGTGCCGACTGTTTTACCATTTGGGCCACCGTGTGCAATAACATGCCGTTCTTCTTGCTGGCATTGAAGTAACCGTAGTTGTGAGTCTCCCTTTTCTCCTCTAAATAGCTGTCCACAAAGGCGTCAATTTGCTGGTCCGTCAGTTTTCCCAGTTCTCCCGCCTCTTTTTTGGCATATCTGGTGAGCTGATCCATCACCTCGTGGACTAAGCTGCCCAAATCCGCTCCCTCTTCTGCCAGTTCTTTTTCCCGTTTCGCCCTAATCCCATAGGTCAAAAAATGGCGATACGAACAGGAACGGTATTTTTCCAGCATGGAAATGCTGGTGGTCTCGTAGCCATATAAGTCCCTTGCCTGACTTTTTTTGAGGGAAATGGGCTGGTTTTTCTCCTGTGCCGCCTCAAGCAGCTTATTTGTGATCCCTTTGGTCTGTTCCTCCCTCTCATACGCGCCTAGCAGTGCTGGCAGATCAGGCGCCATCTCGCCAAAATCCAGATACCGGCGGATCTCCCCTGCCAGCGCTCGATATCCTCTGTCCAGCCCTGGCCCATGTAAAGAGCGGTTCACGGGAATATTTCCACAAAACAAGTTCTGAATGCGGCCTATCAGCCAGGAGGGCCCGCCTAAGTCCAGTTGCTCTCCGCCCACATAGCTCAAAAACAGCTGCTTTTCCACGCTGCTCATCGCCCGATAAAGGCTTAGCTTTTCCACCTTTTCTCGCTCTATCTGGCCAATGCCAATGTGCTGCTGGGTGAGCATTTCCAATTCCTGCACCGAAAAAATCCCCTGGGTTTTCTGCCCCGCCGGCAAAATGCCATCGTTGAGGCCCAGAATAAAAAGATACTCCAGCTGCCCTAAAATCGCCTGCATAATATCCCCCGCACTCACTTGGCAGGCCAGAGAGGGAATGGTGGAGACCTGCACACCATCCATGCCACAGCTCACAACAGCTCTCAGGTCTTTAACGGATAACTCCATGCCCTCCGTCATTTTTTGTACTCTTTCTAAAACCTCTACTGTTTTCTCATACACCTGCTCAAAAAAGATTGCCTGCTCAAATGCGCCCATTTGCCTTAGTTTCTCTATATAGGTCTGGAGCGTCTCCTCCCCGTGGATTTGCCGAAAGTAGTCTAGCAGCCCTGCTATTGTCTGGCCAGATCTGGCCTGTTTCACAAATTCAAATAGAGGGGCAAATGCGATCTGGCGAATCTGCTCCGCCTGCTCCCTTTCCTCTTCTTCTCCTCTTGTGAGCTCTTTGGCCATCTCATAGCCACGAATGCCGTACTTTTTCACATATTGTTCTAGACTACACACCTGTTCTGGGGATAGGGGCAGCATACCCGATTTTAAGTGCTTCATATATAAGAAAATCCCTGGGTTTTTGGCCGCGGCAATATCCAGCGCCGACAGGAGAAATTCACTGACAAAGCACTGGCTGAGCCTCCGCTTTCTGCCCAAATACAGGGGGATCTCCTGTTCTTCAAACACATTTTCTAAAATGGGGGCATACTGTTCATACTCCGGGCATAGAATGCCAATTTTTTGAGGCGACGTCCCCTGGCCAATGAGTCCTTTGATGGCAAGCGCCACTTGCTCTACCTCGTGGTTCCGACTGCCCGCCTCTAAAATGGCAATATCCGGCTGGGCAAGATCTCGTGTTTGATAGGGGTAAGCATATAGATTTTTCTCCAGATGGGCCATAGTGGGGTTGACTATGGGAAAGTGCAGCGTCCTTTCGGCATATGGCACGCCACTTTTTTCCAGTGTCCTTTGCAATTTTTGTTTTAACTCCGCCCCCATGGTAAAAAGCTGGGCATCCGGCTCCCGTGCGCTCTCATAGGTGAGAGCAATCCATAGGGACTTGGCCTGTTTGGCCATTTGGGCGATGAGATTGCATTCCAGCTGGCTAAAGCTGTCATATTGATCGATGAAGATATGAGCATTTTCAAAAAAGGGGCTGTCTTGCAGATTCTCCAGGACATACTGTGTCATTTTACTCACATCAAAGGTCTGCATAGCCGCTGCCTCCCCCATCTGATATAGCTTAGCCATATCTAAAAGTTTGGCTTTTAGCAACTCTAAGGGAACCTCTTCCGCTATCTCTTCCAGCTGCTGGGGAAGAACCTGTTCATTTTTTAATTGAATGATGGCATCTGCCATTTGCAGAAACAAGTCGTACTCCTGGTTTTCTCCGCCTAACACATGGAACTCCTGCTTTGCCTTTAGGTAGCTAGCGTAAAGCCTCAGCGCTAGGCCATGACGATCCACCATCTCCTGGTCTCTGCCACCCATCTCCTCAAACAGCAGGCGGATCAGCTTTTCCATGCTGATTACTCTGGCATTTAAGTATCCCCTTTGTCCAGAGTGTTCCAAAATGTTTTGCTCGGTCAACAGGGCGGCCTGTTCTGGCACCACAACATAGGCCATCTGTTCCGGCCTTTTTTGGATTACCACTTTTACCTTATCTAAAATATATCGCGACTTTCCGCTTTGTGCTCTTCCCAAAAGAAATGTGGTCTGCATACTTCCTCCTCATGTATTCCTCATCTGATCTTCTTTATTTTCCTCCATGCAGAGGATATGCATTATAGACTCGATAGTGAGGACCTGCCTTGGTTAGCTGACTTTGATAGAGATAGATTTCTGAAACCCAAAGCAACTTTTTATTTACCGCTACCCCCCTGCAATACTCGCGAATCTCCTCTTCACCGTCTCTTCTTTTGAGGGTGATATGGGGGACAAACTTTTTGCTATCCACTTCTACTCCCACTTTTCCCAGTTCACTGCGAACTAGTTTTGCCAGATGGTTCAACTTCCCCTCCGGATCTCCCGTCTCCAAAAAGAGTATGCCACTTTTTTGAAACGTCCCCAGCCTTGCAAGCGGAACAGAGAACTGGCCCAAACAGCTGCTCACCTTTTGCATAGCGCTGTGAACCGCTCCCAGCCGTTGGACCGGTATCTCTCCCAAAAAGGCCAACGTCATATGGAGGTTGCTAAGGGGCGTGACTCTTCCTTTGGGAGATTGTACCATCTCTACAATTCGTTTTATCTCTTCCAGAGCTTCCCCCAAGATGGGAATGCCTATGAACATTCTCACAGTCACACATCCTCTCGTTCCATGCCACTCAGAGCAGACACTACAAAAATATACTTACTTATATGATAAAAACATCGTGGAGAATTGAAAAGACCTTTGCAAAAAAAAATTGTTCCGCTGGCAGTGTATTTTTTCCCAGCGGCACAACATGTTCCAGATAGAGTGAAACTCTAACGCCAAAATGCAGCTTGTATCCCCTTTACTACTCAGGCAGCATCCCCGCCTGGCTCAAAAGTGTTACCATGCGGGCACAGGCCTCTCTTTGCGCAATAAAAAAGCCGCGTATCAACGCGGCATGTGTTCAGAGATTTAAACTAACCTCTTACGAGATAATTTAGTAGGAGGTTTAAATCTTCCGGCTCAGATACGATCAAATCTAATTCATCAATCTGCGCATCTTTGAACATTTGTGTCAAAGCGATATACTGGCAAAGTGTGGATTTCATGTTTAATCTGTCACCTTCTGATGTGATCAGCTCTACTTTACCTTTGCACTCTTTTAACACCTCAAAGAATTTCTGCGGTTCTGTAATGTTTTTGATTTTCACTAACATTCCCTCCTTAAATTATTTAAAATGAGTTTAAAACTCTAAAGTAATCATATCATTCCTACTATTTGTTGTCAATCTTTCCTTCTATTAAAAATATACCCATCTTTTTTAGTTCTAATCATGTTTTTTTTATTTATTTTGACAAATAATTATAATAACTATATAATCTTACTAAGCCCACTATAGTTAAGGTGTTGACATGAAAGGCTATAATGATTTTCATATAGATAAAAAACTCGTAAAAGAGCTCAAAAAAAAGGAATCTCGCAAGAAAGATACCTTTAAAAAGAGATTATACTACCCTTTTTTTAAGCGAACTGCTGATATTTTTTGCAGTTTGGTTTGTCTTTGCATTTTAATCATATTGTTTCCTTTTATTGCCATTGCCATCAAGTCGGATTCTAAGGGGCCTATCTTTTTTACCCAAATTCGCATCGGCAAATGGGGCCAGCCTTTTAAAATCTATAAGTTGCGCACCATGGTAGTGGATGCGGAAGAAAAGGTGGATTCCTCTACTTTTTTAGACAAAGACAACCCCTTTGTGCAAAAGGAGTTTGATGATAGAGTTACCAAAGTAGGCGCTTTCTTGCGCAAGTACTCCATTGACGAGCTTCCTCAGCTTTTTTGCGTGCTGCGTGGCACAATGAGCTTTATCGGCCCTCGCCCCTTTATCCCAGAAGAGGTACAAGCACTCTCTAAAGAGCAGCTCTATCGTCTGATGGTAAAACCAGGGCTTACCGGTCTTGCCCAGATCAGCGGTCGAAACAATCTGACATTGCAAGAGCGGATCGACAAAGACCTGGAGTATATCGACAATATGTCCGCATGGCTGGATATTAAGATCCTCTTTAAAACCATTGTAGCTGTCATCAGCAAAGACGGCGCTTTTTAGCTCTAGTAATTTGCTCGCCCTTCCCTTTGGCTTTTCACTTATTTCCTTTTGTTGATCCCATAGAGCATTTGTCAGCGGCATAACTTTATGCCCTATTTTATTGCGGGTTTTTTGCCCTCTTTTCCTCCTAAACCTTGTAGTTTTTAGCATTTTGTATTAATATTATAGTTAGCTTTAATTTATGCTGGAGATGTATCGCCTTATGCAAAATGACCACTTAAATATTGCCTCTAACCTTGAGGCAATTGAATTTTTAAAAGCCGAGCTCAGCATGAAGCAGGCAAAAGTATATAAGGCTCTGCTTAAGCGCTCTTCTGGTAAGGAAGAGCTGATTAGCCAGTGCGCGGAGTTGATTATGGTAACCTATCTGCTCGCCAAACGCTGTGGCATTGATTTTGCCCAAGTGGATGAACAGCTGATGCGGCGTCTGCATCTGGGAATCATCGATGAGGAGCTTATCGAGACAGAATTTGCCGATTTATCGAATCTCAAAAGGCATCTGTCCTCAAAGAAAACAGGAGTCTAAAAACGAACTATGAATAGATCGACTGGACAAAATACAGCGGGTAGGGCGCTGCTGGAAGTGCTCATTGCAGTGCTTTTGACACTCGTCCTCATATTTATCACCCTTGTATTTTTTCTTACCATCATTTTCATCCCACTCCCCTTGGCGTATGTGTTTAGCCGTCGCCCGGTGGGTTATGGCATTTTAGCGACGGCGCTCCTATTTGGTCTATGCTACTTGTCTGTTGGGCTGACACTGGCGATCTTTTTGTTGGCATTTCTTTTGCCCAGCGCACTTGGGCTGGCCATTGTGTTTCGCAAGAGGCCGCCTTTCTTTGAGAGCGTCGCCTATTCCAGCGGTGGATACCTGGTGGGTCTTTTTGCCATTTTAGGGGTCTGTTATCTGGTATTTCACACCGATCTCCTAACCGCCACTATTAATCTGCTACAGAGCAATTTGGCCGAGCAGCAGGGGCTTACGTATTTGCTATATGCAGCGTTTAGCGGAACACCCCTTACTGAAATCAGTGTTTCAGCGTCCGGGGCCCTCAGCTATGTGATGGAAATCCTCACCCAATCGCTAGAGACCTCGCTGCCTACCTTGTGCATTAGCATGGTGTTATTGGGAGGATTGATTGGCTTTTTGCTCCTGCGGTTTGTGCTCAAAAAAACGGGGGGTTCCGTCTTGGCCGTACCGCCTTTTCGCCAGATGTCCATGCCCAAAAATTTCACGTGGTATGCCATCTTGGCGTATATTTTAGTGCTGCTAGTGGAATTAATCTTTAATATAGATCTTGCAGTTGTCAGAGATATTTTGCTGGGGTGTTTTGTGCTCATCTTGACAGTACAGGGCCTGGCATTTCTGGATTTTTTCTTGAGCATCCGCATGAAGACCAGGGCTCTAGAAATACTCATCGAAGTTGCTTGTGTGCTGTTTCTCTCCACCATGCTGGTATTTCTAGGAATTTTTGACCAAGTCTTCCGGCTAAGACAGGCTCCACCAGATAACAACTGATAGAGGATTGGATATGAAAAACAGAAGGTTTTATTTTTCAAACGATGTGTTGGCATTTTTGCTCATCATCATCGCCACAAGTTTATTAGCGATTTTAGGGAAAGACCACATTAGCGAATTTTATATCGTACTGATGCTGGCCATTGCCCTCGTTTTCTTTTTTATCGTCACCGTTCCCAATACTACATGGTCTATTCGCTCTGCCCAGATTCTGCAGCAAGAGGCAAATAAAATAGACGCTTATATTAACGCTGCCTATTTGCCCACCACCATCACCTCGGTCAGCGGTAGAATTTACTGGAGCAACTCCGCGTTTTTGCAGATTCATAACAACTTTGCCGTGCGCAAAAACGTGTATAAGCTCTTTCCCAATTTGGCACGGCCCAACAAGGATAAATCCATCACCATTGGCAATATCACCTACAAAATTGAAAAAATCTCCACCCAATTTCAGGGCAGAGATTACTTTATCTTCCGATTTATCAACGAGGATGTGGCAATCAAGGCTACCCATATGAATCAGATGCTCCACCCTGTAGTGGGATATATCCAAATTGATAGCTATAACGAGCTCATCCAGGGGATTTCTCAGGTAGAACACTCTGAGCTGGATGTGAATATCGATCGGGCTATCTCCGCTTGGCTGGAAGGGAAAGATGCGCTGATGCTCAAATATCAGAGCGACAAGTACGTGATTGCCTTTGAAAAAATGCACCTGCGCAAAATGCAGGAAGAGCGTTTTAAAATTTTGGACGATGTTCGCAGCATCATGGTGCCCAACGGCGTCAGCCCCACCATCAGTATCGCCATCGGCTGGTCCAGCAATCATAAGCGAAGCGACGAATTTGCCCGCAAAGCGTTGGAACTTGCCCAGGGCCGGGGTGGTGATCAGGCCATCATCAAAGATAAAGAGGGTTTTTCCTTTTACGGCGGCATTCAAAAAGCTGTCCAAGTCAAAAGCAAAGTGCGCTCTCGGGTGATGAGCAAGGCATTGCGCAATCTCATGGAGCAGTACACCAATATTCTCATATTGGGCCATGCAGTTCCCGATTTAGACTGTTTAGGTTCTGCCATGGGTATCTGTGCTTGCGCGAGAAAAATCGGTAAGCGTCCATATATTGTGTTGGATAAGGCCAATGTAGCCATCGCTGCCGCTGTAGAAGAGGCAAAAAAATTGCCGGAATACCAAAACGTGTTTATCTCTGTCAGCGAAGCAGCTTCAATGATCGACAAGCAGACTATGATCGTCGTCGTGGATACCCAGAATAAATCCTATGTGCTGGCCTCCTCTCTGCTAGATAAAGTGGCAACTGTTGTGGTCATCGACCACCACTTAAAGGGCACAAGTAGCATAGAAAATTGTGCGCTCTTTTATCAAGAGCCCTATGCTTCTTCTGCCGCTGAAATGGTCACGGAGATCGTCCAGTATTTCTCGGAAAATATCAAGCTCCTGCCTTTGGAGGCAGAGGCGCTTCTTGCGGGCATCACTATCGATACCAAGGGGTTTTCCTTTAAGACAGGTGTTCGTACCTTTGACGCCGCTTCGTATCTGCGTCGCGCCGGTGCAGATACCACATCCATTCGCACGCTATTTCAGGATGATTTTGAGACATTTGCTGCCCGCTCTCAAGTGGTGCGCACTGCGCAAATTGTCCACGGCTGTGTGGCCATATCCCAATGCCCCGATAACCTGCCCAACAAGCAGCTGATCGCTGCACAGGCAGCGGATTCTCTGGTAGGCATTAAGGGTATTGACGCCTCGTTTGTGCTCAGTCAGAACCCAAATGGGGTGATCTCCATCAGTGGGCGCTCTATTGGCGGCATTAATGTCCAACTGATTTTAGAGCGGCTGGGTGGCGGTGGCCATGCCACCATAGCTGGTGCTCAAATCAAAGACAAGACCATACCAGAGGTCATCTTTATGCTCATTACAGAAATTGAAAAATATTTTAAGGAGGATACCAAATGAAAGTCATACTCATAGAGGATGTAAAGGGAAAGGGAAAAGCAGGAGACATCGTGAATGTGAGCGATGGATACGCCAGAAACTTTTTATTTCCTAAAAACTTAGCCAAAGAGGCCAATACGACCAACTTAAATGCAGCTACGCTGGCTAAAAATGCAGCGCTGCACAAAAAACAGGTGGAACGGCAAGAGGCCGCGGAGCTGGCAAAGAAGATCGAAGGCCTTACGGTGCACATCCAGGCCAAATGCGGCGAGAGTCAAGATAAACTATTTGGCGCCATTACTTCTAAGGAAATTGCCGCCGCGTTGCTCAGCGAACACGGCATTGAGATGGATAAAAAGAAAATCGTGCTGGCAAACAACATCAAAGTAACCGGCGAATACCCCGTAACCATTCGGGTTTACCCAGAGATCACCGCTAAAATTCAGGTGTTGGTAAGCAAGGCTGAGTAATCACTCCCATGGCTAAAGTCGCTTGAGAATTGAAATCGGGTAACGCAAAAGGCCGGCTTTTTAAGAAAGGGAAATCGATCTATGGCGCAAGTTGCGAAAGTACTACCTCATAACATTGAAGCGGAACAGTCCATTTTGGGCTCTATGTTGCTCAGTGAAAAATGTGTCTATGAGGCAATTGAAAAACTGTCTCCCGAAGACTTCTATGTGGAGCGCCACAAAAAAGTCTATTTGGTGATGCAGGATTTGGCCAATGTAGGCCTTCCTGTAGACCTGATCACCATTATTGATAGACTAGAGCAGCAAAACCCTCTGAGTATCGAGGAGAAAAAATACCTGACGGATTTAACGGATATCGTCCCCTCTACCTCTAATTTGGGGTATTACATCGATATTGTCCGGGAAAAGAGCATTTTGCGCCGGCTCATCGGCATATGCCACGATAGCACAGATCAGGCGTTTTCCGCCTCGCTCCCTGTCGATGAGATCATCAACACCACCAGCGAGAAGATCTACAATTTGGTGATGAAGGACAGTAAATCCACCTTGGAGCACATTAAACCTGCCCTCATCGAGAGCTATATCAAAATCGGCGAAGCTGCCAAGTCCAAAGAGGGCATAATGGGTATTTCCACTGGATTTCCCATTATGGACAAGATGCTCTCCGGCCTACAGGCTTCTCAGCTCATCATCATCGCCGGCCGCCCTGGCATGGGTAAGACCAGCTTCGCGCTCAACATCGTAGAGCACGTAGCTGTCAAAAACACATTGCCGGTTGTCATCTTTTCCTTGGAGATGTCCAGCGATCAGTTAGCCACGAGAATCCTGTGCTCCCAAGCCAATGTGGACTCTCAAAGTGCCCGCACTGGCCAGCTCAAAGATTCAGACTTTCAAAAGCTCTCGGATACCATGGAAGAACTGGCGCAAAAGCCCATCTATATTGATGACAATGCCACCATTGGCGTCGGAGAGATGCTGGGGAAAGCCCGCCGGCTCTCCCAGCAGCTAGGGCAGTTGGGTCTGATTGTCATTGACTATCTGCAGCTCATGTCTGGCAGTACGAACCACGGTGAAAACCGCCAACAGGAGATCTCGGGAATCACCCGTGCGCTCAAAGTCATGGCCCGGGATTTAAACGTTCCCATTGTGCTGCTCTCCCAGCTCTCCCGTGCCACAGAAAAGCGGGAAAACAAACGGCCCATGCTCTCTGACCTTCGAGAATCCGGTTCCATCGAACAGGATGCGGACGTGGTGCTCTTCCTCCATCGGGAAGATTACTACGGGGAAAATGAGGGCGAGGCCAAGAGCCAAATCATCATCGCCAAGCAGAGAAGTGGCCCAACGGGAGCCATCAACGTTCAATGGCAAGGGGAATTTACCCGCTATCGAGAACTGGATTTTGTCCACGACGAACCTGCTTATTAGATGGGATGTCCCCATCGGCCAGAGAGCTACACTTTCAGAGATCTTCTGTGGTCGGAGGGGCATATTTTCAGGGAAAGATTGACAGAGGCTGAGAATAACGGCACCTTATTTTGCCACTAGCTCATATCATCCCTTTTCAGATTAAGAAGAGCAAAATCCATTTCGTTAGAGTCCGATCTCTTTTGGAAGCATGAGGTGATTTTATGAAATTTTTATCTTGGAATGTGAACGGGCTACGCGCCTGTCTCAATAAAGGTTTTTTGGATTTCTTTTGGGATCAGCAGGCTGATATCTTCTGCGTGCAGGAGACGAAAATGCAGGAAGGACAAGCTGATCTCTCTTTAGAAGGTTACCAAATGTACTGGAATAGCGCACAAAAGAAGGGTTACTCCGGCACGGCAGTGTTTACTAAAGTCCCACCCATTGCCGCATGGAATGATATGCCAGGGCAGGAAGAGCTCTCTGGCGAAGGCCGGGTCATCACCTTGGAGTTTGATTCCTTCTATCTGGTCAACGTATACACTCCAAATTCCCAGAGGGAACTGGCTCGTCTTCCCTTTCGCATGGAGTGGGAAGACGCCTTTCGCCGCTATCTTTTGGAGCTAGATGCTCAAAAGCCGGTGATTACCTGTGGCGATTTTAATGTAGTCCATCAGGAGATAGATCTCAAAAACCCCAAAACCAACCAAAAAAATGCCGGGTTCACACCCCAGGAGCGTGAAAAGTTCTCCACTCTATTGGAGAGTGGATTTATCGACACTTTTCGCCTATTATATCCAGATCAGACAGGGGCGTATACCTGGTGGTCCTACATGTTCCAAGCGCGAGCAAAAAATGCCGGATGGCGTATTGACTACTTTCTCACGTCCCAGCGTCTTGGCAAGGCGGTAGAGCAGGCTACTATTTACTCGGATGTTCTAGGCAGCGACCACTGTCCCATAGGGCTGGAAATTATAGTGCCCTCTTCCAGTAAATGAGCTTATAAACACTATGGCTTCTCGCCCATGAACACCTATTATAGATGTGCATGGGCTTTTTCAGTCCTTGTAGATTTATAACCCATCTCTTTCTACTTGCCGCTTATTCTCCCTCATCGTCAATTTGGGCAGTCAAAAAAGCAGGACGGGTTCCTCGTCAACTCGTTAGGTCCCCATAGCGAGGCTCTATTTTCCGTCTTTCTATCCTCATATTCTGTCACCAATCGCATTTTCCTATATTGCACGTATTGTTAAGTTTCTGCTTGTCTTCATCATAACAAACCAGCCACTCATTTGGTGCGTGGTTTTGCTGATACAAAAAAGGGATAGCGGAAACTCTCTTCCACTATCCCTCTCACTCTATTTTATATGCTTATGCGAAGTATCTCTTCAGCAGGCCGTCAAATCCACAACCATGACGTGCTTCGTCTTTTGCCATTTCATGTACGGTATCATGAACAGCATCGTAGCCCAGTTCTTTCGCCCGTTTTGCCAGCTTTAACTTGCCAGCGCAAGCGCCTTGTTCTGCATCTGCTCTGAGCTGTAAGTTCTTTTTGGTATCTGCATGTACTACTTCACCCAGTAATTCTGCAAATTTCGCAGCGTGTTCTGCCTCTTCAAAAGCGTATCTCTTATAAGCTTCTGCAACTTCTGGATAACCTTCTCTCTCAGCTTGTCTGGACATTGCTAGGTACATACCAACTTCTGTGCATTCACCCATGAAGTTCTCTCTTAAGCCTTGTACCACTTCTTCATCTAAGCCCTGTGCAATGCCTACTTTGTGCTCATCAGCATATACTTTTGCAGCGCCTTCTTCGATGGCATCAAACTTTTCCTTTGGAGCTCCACATTGTGGGCATTTTTCTGGAGCGCTTCCCTCTTGTGTATAACCGCATACTTGACATACATACTTCATTTTATAATTCCTCCTGTGCAATCTAGATTTTATCTTCACTCTGTTTGACTTTCACCGTCTGACTTATGTATAACCGATTCTACATAGTGATAAACATCTTTTTGCACAAAAAATTTTTTTCATGCAAAAATCCCCTATTTTTCTAAAAACAGGGGATTCCTTATCCATTTCAATTTTTTCTGACTATTCTACTGTAACGCTCTTTGCCAAATTTCTAGGTTTATCCACATCACAACCCTTTTGCACAGCAACATAGTAGGCAAACAGTTGCAGGGGGATCACTGTCAGGATAGGCGCTACGATGCCAGCACAGTTCGGGACGGTAATGATCCGATCTACCAATCCTTCCACTCTGCCTTGGTCTTCCTGCTGAACCAGGCCCACCACATAGGCTCCTCTCGCCTTTACTTCCTTCACGTTGCTCATGGTCTTTTCTATCAGCTCTTTTTGTGTCATCAACGCCACGACCAGTGTATCATCTTCAATGAGTGCAATCGTCCCATGTTTGAGCTCGCCAGCCGCATATGCCTCCGAGTGGATGTAGGAGATCTCCTTGAGTTTTAACGATCCTTCCATGGAGAGAGCGTAGTCCAATCCTCTCCCCAAATAAAATGCATGCCGCTCGGCAAACCGCTCAGCCGCCAATTTCTTTAGGTCCTCTGTGTCAGTTAAAATCTGCTGTGCCTTGTCTGGGATGGCCTTCAGCTCCTCTAAGATGGCCCCATAGTTTTCCTCGCTCAGCGTTCCCTTCATTCTACCTATCTCCAGGCAGATCATGTAGAGGGACATGAGCTGGGTGATATACGCTTTGGTGGAAGCCACAGCAATCTCCATACCCGCTCTGGTGTGAATGACAGCATCCGCTTCTCTATCCACTGTGCTCCCCACCACATTGGTGATGGCCAGCACTTTCACGCCGTTTTTCTTGGCCTCCCGCATAGCTGCGATAGTATCTGCCGTCTCGCCGGATTGGCTGATGACGATGACCAAATGGGTCTTCTCAAAGATGGGATCCCGATACCGAAACTCTGAGGCAATGTCCACTTCCACCGGCACCCTTGCCAGCTTTTCGATGATGTATTTCCCCGCCATACCAGCATAGGAAGCCGTACCACAGGCGATAATCGTGATTTTCGTAATATCCTTTACGAAGTCCTCGGTGATATGGGCTTCGGAAAGATCCAGCCGCCCATTTTTGATTTTGGGCATTAGCGTATCAAAGAGGGCCTTTGGCTGCTCATAGATCTCCTTGATCATAAAGTGCTCATAACCGGCCTTTTCTGCCTGTGCCACATCCCACTCAATCCGGCAGAGTTCTTTTTGGATGCGCTTTCCCTCGTCGTCGTAAATCTTAATTTTATCCTTTTCGATCACTGCGATTTCATTGTCTTCTAGATAATATACATCTCTTGTGTACTCTAAAATGGCCGGTACGTCTGAGGCGATGAGATTTTCTCCCTGACCAACGCCAATGACCAGCGGGCTATCCTTTCTCACAGCGATAATCCGGTTGGGGCTTCCCTCGCTGATTACCCCAAGTGCATAGGATCCCTCCAGCTTTTTGGTAGCCTTCATCACCGCTTCCCGCAAGTTCCCCTCATAGTAATAGTTGATCAGGTGAACAATCACCTCGGTATCCGTCTCAGACACAAAGTGAATGCCCTCCTCTTCCAGCCATTTTTTCAGCTTTGAGAAGTTCTCAATAATGCCGTTATGTACGATGGCAATGTCCCCATTGATGTTGGTATGTGGATGGGAATTGATGTTGGAAGGCTCCCCATGGGTCGCCCATCTGGTGTGCCCAATGCCAATGGTATCCGTCGCCACATCGTCTTTGATGAGTTCCTCTAAATTGCTCAGCCGGCCCTTTGCCTTTCTCACCTGCATTTTGCGGTCTTTTAAATAGGCGATACCAGCGCTGTCATATCCTCTGTACTCTAACTTTTCCAATCCCTTCATCAAAATAGGAATTACATCTCTAGGACCTACATATCCCACGATTCCGCACATTTTTTATACCTCCTACTCAGTCTCTCTCTTGGGTCTGCTCCTCATATTTCTCGCTACTTCGTATCTATCATCCATTCACGCCAAATTTCTCTTCGATGATTTTGGCAATTTTAATGGATTCATCTTCAATGTACTGCATATCCTGCCCTTCCAGCATGACTCTTACCAAAGGCTCGGTTCCAGAGGCACGTATGAGTGCCCTGCCTCTGCCCTGCATTTTCTCCTCCAACTTTTGGATTTCTTCCCGAATTTGGTCATCCTGTTGATAGTCGTACTTTTTAGCGTCGTCTACTTTGATATTTACCAATACTTGGGGTAAAATCTCCACTTGCTTTGCCAACTTAGAGAGTTTGGTATTCTGCCTTTTGAGCAGTGCCATCAGCTGCAATCCCGTCAAAATCCCATCTCCCGTGGTGTTATGATCTAGGAAGATGATGTGGCCGGACTGTTCTCCACCTAAGCTGTAGTCATCTTGTAGCATTTTCTCCAGCACATACCGGTCTCCCACATCGGATTTGACCACCTGAATGCCGTGTTTTTGCAGGCTCAGCTCTAGCCCTAAGTTGCTCATCACCGTGGCCACTAAGGTATCCTTTTTGAGTAGCCCTCTGTTCTTCAAATCAATAGCGCAGATAGCCATAATGATATCCCCGTCTACGATTTTTCCATGTTCATCTACTGCAATCAGCCGGTCTGCATCGCCGTCAAAGGCCAATCCTAAATCCGCGCCCAGCTCGCTAACCTGCCGGGCCAAATTCTGTGGATGGGTAGACCCACAGTAGTCGTTGATGTTAGTGCCATCCGGTGTGTTATACAGGGCAATTACCTCTGCCCCCAGGCTTTCCATCAGCACAGGCGCCACTTTAGAGGCGGCACCATTGGCACAGTCCAGCACAACCTTGATGCCATCCAGTCTGCCTTCTATCGTGGACATCAAATAGTCGATATACTCGCTCTTGGCCTTTTTGATGGTGGTTCTTCGCCCTACATTGACTCCAGTTGGCAGCGGGATGCTCTCCGTACCATCTAAAATAATGGATTCAATTCTCTCTTCTAGCCGATCTGCCAGCTTATATCCATTGCCATTGAATATCTTAATCCCGTTGTATTCTACCGTATTGTGGGAAGCGCTGATCACCACCCCTGCGTCAGCGCCGTAATGCCTTGTCAAATACGCTACAGCAGAAGTGGGCACCACCCCAGCACACAGCGTCTCTGCCCCTACCGAGCAGATTCCGGCGATAAGCGCACTTTCCAGCATATCTCCAGAAGCCCTCGTGTCCTTCCCTATTAAAATTTTCGGTTTATGTATCTCATTGGTGAGGACATATGCGCTCGCTTGTCCTATCTGGAATGCAAGATCACAAGTGAGCTTCTCATTGGCAATCCCTCTTACGCCGTCTGTTCCAAATAATCTTCCCATATTCTCCTCCCATAGTCCTTATCGTTTTATTGTACAACAGAATTCCAAAAATGAAAAGTTATTGTGCTGCTCCACTACTAATATATTCAGCAGCCTCGCTGGCTGCCACAGCTCCGTCTGCCACAGCGGTAGCCACTTGGCGAAGCTTTTTAGTGCGCACGTCTCCCGCCACAAACACCCCTGGAATATTGGTCTTTGTATCCTCACCTGCGATGATGTACCCATAGTCGTTGCAGGCAACTGCGCCCTCCAGCCATTTGGTGTTAGGCACATATCCTACTGCCAAAAAGATGCCCTGTACCTCTAGCTTTTGCGTCTCTTTCGTAGCCACATCCTGCACAACCAGGCTGCTCACCACCTGATCTCCCTCAATTTTTTGTGGAACTTTATTGAGGCAAAATTCGATATTTTCCTTCGTTCTACACCGCTGTTCCAACACCTTTTGCCCTCGAAATTCATTTCTTCGGTGGACGATGGTGACCTTTTGGGCGAATTTGGAAAGATAATGGGCGTCTTCTAAAGCGGTATCTCCTCCGCCTATCACTGCCACTTGTTTTCCCTTGTACAGCGCTCCGTCACAGGTAGCGCAATAGGAAACACCCCTGCCTTCAAATTTTTTCTCATTTTCTATTCCCAAGCTGCGGGGCTCTGCACCCATGGCTAAAATAACCGTCTTTGCCTCGTATACTTCGCCGCTCTTGCCTGTCACTTTTTTTGTGCTACCTGTTAGTTCTACCTTTTCCACCAGATCTGTTATCATCTTGGCGCCACTTTGGATGGTCTGTTCTCTTGAAGCCATGGAAAATTCAATGCCCTCTACCCCATTTTGAAACCCCAGGTAGTTTTCCAACATGCTGGTTTTAGAGATCTGCCCGCCGGCAAACATCCCCTCTAAAATCACTGTTTCATATCCTGCCCTGGCGCCGTAAATCCCCGCGCTCATTCCCGCTGGGCCTGCACCGATTATCAATATATCGATCATCTCTCGCTATCTCCTTCTCACGAAATGAATTCCATCATTTCTTCTATTTACATATACCACTATTAAATCATAAAAGCGCGTGGCTTTCCACTCTTTTTCGCCTTTTCTCCTTTAATTTATGTTCTTTTCCCCATTCTATGTATTTCGCATATTGCCATTCCGTGGGCATATGGATTATACTGATGCTATCCAAACTAACAGCAATTGCTGTGCAAATTTGTAACATGGGGGTACCTTATCATGGAAAAGCAGCAGTATATTTGCCCAAAATGCGGCAATACCCAGTATGTAAGCGACCAGTTTCAGGCCACCGGCGGCAATTTCGCCAAAATTTTTGACGTGCAGAATAAAAAATTCATCACCATCAGCTGCACCCAATGTGGTTACACCGAGCTCTACAAGTCCCAGACCTCCTCTGGATGGAATGTGCTGGATTTTCTCATCGGCGGTTGACAAACTGGTTTCTAGAAGGCATCTTGAGAGGCAAATATTTTGCCCTCTCAAGATGCCTATTTATATCACTTCAATCAAACCTTGCGTGGTGAGGCGAATTTGTGGAATCACAGGTAGGCTCACAAACGAAAGGGTCATAAAGGGATCTATGTCCTCCAAAACGCCCAATTTGATCGCCTGTTGCTTGAGCTGCTCCACCGCTACATTCACATGCTCCGCTGGTTCATCGCTCATTAGACCCGCTATAGGTAGTGGCAAGCTCCCAATCACCTTTCCATTCAGTGCAATTGCCAGGCCCCCTTCGTGTTCTCGAATGCAGTTCGCCGCTACCGCCATATCTACATCATTCATGCCCGCTACAATCAGGTTATGACTGTCATGGGCTATGCTGGTGGCAATAGCGCCTGAGCGCAGCCCATATCCCGCCAGATATCCCTTTCCCATATGACCGGTTCCCTTATGCCTTTCTATCACTGCCAATTTGACACACTCTGTCAGTTGAGACACGATCTTTTTATGAGTGGTAATCTGTCCCCTCTCCAGCTCGATGACGGTATATTGTTCCTGTGTGGGCATGGCAAAATCCTCTGGCACTAGCTCTCTCATGTGAAATGTGCTAGTAACTCGTCGCTTCAGCGCTTTATCGATTTTAGGTCTAGAAAAGGAGTTCAGCCCTTCTTCCTGATCATATATTTTTTTCCCTTCTTTATACACTGCTAAAATATCGAGCTCACGAATGTCCGAAGTGATGATGAAATTGGCCCGATATCCCACCCCAATCGCCCCGATCTCAGATAGGCGAAAGTACTTTGCCGTATTAAAGCTGGCCATTTTTATGGCTAAAATAGGGTCTGCGCCTAGGGAAATCGCCTTTTTTACCAGATAATCCATATGCCCTCCTAGTGTCTTTAGTTCCCCTGCATGTCTGTCGTCCGATACCAGCATGCATCGGAAATGGTATTTCTCCTGAAAGAGCTTGATCAGTGGCTGGATGTTTTTC
>CAJJPW010000002.1 GCA_905193725.1 uncultured Eubacteriales bacterium | reverse complement strand
CACTGGACGACTCAGTGGTGGCCCTTACAGCGGATCTGTGCGCCCTTTCTGGACTGGGAAAGTTCAAAGAGGAGTTCCCCAACCGGTTTTTCAACATGGGTATTGCAGAGCAAAATATGGTTTCGGTTGCAGCGGGCATGGCGAAGGAGGGGTTAAACCCCTTTGTGACCACCTATGCCACCTTTGCAACTGCCAGATCACTGGACCAAGTGCGGGTGAATATGGGATATATGGGCCTGGGCATCAAGCTCATCGGCTTGACTTCAGGTTTTTCTGTGGGCATCTTAGGGGCTACTCACATGTGCATTGAAGACTTAGCGTCTATGCGGGCCATTCCTGGTGTCACCATTTTGTCTCCTGCTGATGGAGCGGAGACGGTGAAGGCGGTGCTGGCCTGCGCCAATCTAGACACCCCTGTGTACATTCGGCTCACAGGCGGCATGAATCAGCCGGTGGTCTACAAATCGGATTACGAATTTGAAATCGGCAAAGCGATTACCTTGCAAGAGGGCAAGGATGTGGCGCTGATTGGAACGGGAACCATGGTATATGAATGCCAGCGGGCGGCAAAACTGCTCAAAGAAAAGGGAATCGAGGCAGAAGTGGTGGATATGCACACCATCAAACCCTTAGATGAGCAGGCCATTGACGGACTGCTGGATAGGAAACTGCTGGTTACGGTGGAAGAGCACAGCGTCATCGGCGGCCTTGGCGGCGCGGTGGCAGAGTATTTATCCATGAACACCCACCGGCCTCCTCATTTGCGCATTGGAGCGGAGGATATGTTCCCCCATGCGGCAAATTATCAGTACCTGTTAAATGAGAGCGGTCTAGTTGGCAGCAGTATTGCCAGCCGGGTAGAGCAGGTGTTAAAGGAGGCGTAAAAGTGGTATTTGATTTAGAGAAGAAATCCCCTAAGGCCATTGCGGCAGTGCAGGAAGATGGGGAGATTTTAACATATGGAGAGCTGCTTCAAAAGGCGGAGGATCTTTACGGTGCGATAGGCGGGAGAACGCTGGCGTTTATCCTGTGTAAAAATGCGCTGGGAGCGCTCACTGGCTATGTGGCCTGTCAGGTTTACGGGGTAGTGCCGCTGATGCTGGATAGCGACTTAGATCAGGGGCTTTTGGACACATTGATTCACACCTATCATCCGGCTTATTTATGGGCGCCGGATGAGAGAGAAATAGAGGGGCAGAAGATTTATGAGGATCGGGGATACAGCCTTTATGAGACGGGACTGACCCCTTATCCCCTAAACGACCAATTGGCGCTATTGCTCACCACATCGGGGAGCACGGGCAGCCCAAAACTGGTGCGGCAGAGCCGGCAGAACATCGACGCCAACGCCCAGTCTATCGCCCAGTATTTGGAGCTCACGCAAGAGGAGCGGCCAATTACCACACTGCCCATGAACTACACCTATGGGCTCTCCATCGTCAACAGCCATTTGCTAGTAGGAGCGACGCTGCTGCTCACCACCAAGGGCATCATGCAAAAGGAGTTTTGGAGCTTCTTCAAGGAGCAAGGGGCCACTAGCTTTGGCGGCGTGCCCTATACCTATGAGATGCTGAAAAAACTGCGGATTTTCCGTATGGATTTGCCCTCTCTCAAGACTATGACCCAGGCGGGAGGGAAGTTGACCCCCGAGCTACACAAAGAGTTCGCCGAGTTTGCCCAAAACACCAACCGGAGGTTCTACGTGATGTATGGCCAGACAGAGGCCACTGCCCGGATGTCCTATCTGCCCTATCAGCGGGCGCTGGAGAAGTATGGCAGCATGGGTATTGCCATCCCAGGAGGCGAGTTCAGCCTGATCGATGTGGACGGCAAGGAGATTGAGCAGCCGGAAGTTACGGGAGAGTTGGTATACCGTGGGCCTAACGTGACGCTGGGATATGCCCAGCAGGGCGAGGACCTGATCAAAGGAGACGAGCGAGGCGGCGTTTTGGTGACAGGAGATATGGCCAAGCGGGACGCCGACGGCTATTACTATATTGTAGGGCGTAAAAAGCGGTTTTTGAAGATCTACGGAAACCGAGTGAATTTAGACGAGTGTGAGCGGATGATCAAAGGGCAGTTTGCCATTGACTGTGCCTGCTCTGGCAGGGACGATCTGCTGGTGATCTTCATCACCGATCCGACTCTGGAGGAGCCAGTGCGGAAGTTTATCGCGGAAAAGACAGGCCTGAACATCAAGGCCTTTGAGGTGCGCCAGATAGACACCATTCCCAAGAGCAGCTCTGGAAAGACGCTGTATAAGGAGCTGCCGCTATGAGATGGGAGACGTATGATAAAGTGCGCCTGATGGTGCTAGAAGAACAAGATCAGTGGGAGGGCATGAAAGAGGCCACCCACATTCGAGCGGAGATTGAGCCTTACGACATACAGAAGGCACAGATGCTCACCGAGCAGGGGATGTTCTTTGCAGATAGGACGCTGTTTGTAGCGGTGAATTTGGCGAAGGTAGACCCAAACTTAAAACGCCTTGCCAGATTTACAGTGGAGCAGAGGGATTTAAAGGAGTGGAAAAATGAGGCGCTGGAGATTGCAGGCAAGGCATTTACCACAGATAGGAGATTCCACCTCTCCAGAGAATACGACCCTGCTCTGGCAAAGAGAGTAATCGAGGGATATTTGGACGCCGCCATCCAGCAAGGGGGAATTTTGTCTGTGGCAGTGCATAAGGAAGTGCCCATGGGATTCACTATCCTGCTGCCCTATGAAAGCGACGGATATTTTATCTACTTGGCTGCTGTGCTGCCAGAGTATCAGCGCACAGGAGCGGCGGTGAGCCTTTACTATCAGGCCTGCCAACTGGCCAGTGAAAAGGGAGCAAAAAAACTGTGGGGGAGGTTTTCGGCAGCCAATACACCGGTAATGAATTTATATGCGATGTTGGGAGGGGCGTTTTCCCAGCCCAAAGATGTCTATTTAAAGGAGGCTTTGTCCACAAATGCAATTGGATGACTTTTTAGCAATTCAGCCCTATTCTCTACTCCACGATGAGAAAGAGAAGATGCTGCTTGCGTACTTTAAAGAACTGACCCAATACCATCAGGAGCACTGCACAATATACAGCAACATCTTAAAAGCATCTCACTTTGACATGGAGAGTGTGCAAAATGTGTCGGATGTGCCGTTTTTGCCTGTGAGCTTATTTAAGGACTGCGAGCTCATGAGCGTGCCAAGGGAGCAGATCACCAAAATCATGACCTCTTCGGGCACTACTGGCCAGAAGGTATCTAAGGTGTTTTTGGATGCGCAGACCTCCAAGGACCAGACCAAAGTGCTCTCTAAGATCATCACTTCCTACATCGGCTCCAAGCGGCTTCCTCTGCTGATTTTGGATTCAGCGCTGGCGCTGCGGGATAGAAGGCTGTTTTCCGCCAGAGGCGCGGGCATCATGGGATTTTCTGTATTTGGCAGAGATACCGCCTATGCGCTGGATAAGGACATGAATTTGGATATTGAGGCGGTGGAGGCATTTTTGGCTAAACATAAGGGAGAGCCTATCTTGATGTTTGGCTACACCTTTATGATTTGGAAACACTTTTATTTGGAACTGAAAAACAGAGGAATCAAGCTGGACTTCGGCAAGGACGCGGTGCTGTTCCACGTAGGGGGCTGGAAAAAGCTCAAGGAAATGGCAGTGGATGGCGAGACGTACCGCAACAGCTTGCTAGAGCAGTGCGGCATTCCTAAAGTATACGATTACTACGGCATGGCAGAACAGCTGGGCTCCATTTTTGTGGCCTGTGAACACGGCCATTTGCATGCCAGCGTGTTCTCTGAGGTGATTACCCGCCGTCATGAGGACTTTTCTCCCTGTGAAGTGGGAGAGACAGGGATTTTACAGGTTATGTCCGTCATCCCAAGGTCTTATCCTGGACACTCGCTGCTCACAGAGGACGAGGGCGTGATACTAGGCATAGACGATTGTCCCTGCGGCAGAAAGGGCAAGTACTTTGCCATTCATGGCCGCTTGAAAAACGCGGAAATTAGGGGGTGCAGTGATACTTATGCAGCTAAATTCTAATAAGATCACCTTTTTGGTGGGCAATGAACAGATTATAGAGGAGATGGACAGGACGCCAGCGCTGCCTCCATTTTCCGAGCAGGCAGTGAACTTCTTGGCGGATCTATCCAGAGAGCTGGTGAAAACGGGCAGAGGGTATTCTGACGTGGCCACCTTCGGCTTCTGGTGCCGGAAGGCAGCCGTTGCACAGTATCAAAAGGAGTACACCCATTTATCCGATCGGCTGGGCAGGGGAATTGTGTTTCACATCGCACCTTCCAACGTGCCTGTGAACTTTGCATTTACCTTAGCAGCCGGGCTGCTGGCAGGCAATGCTAACATCGTCCGGGTGCCCTCTAAGGATTTTGCACAGGTGGACGTGATTTGCCAGGCGATTGGCAAGCTGCTGGGGGAAAAGCACAGCCACATGGCCGCCTATATGTGCCTAGTCAAATACGACCACGATCAGGAGATCACCGATGGATTTTCTGCCATCTGCCACACCAGAGTGATCTGGGGGGGAGACCAGACCATCTACGAGATCAGAAAATCTCCGTTGCGGCCCCGGGCCACAGAGATCACCTTTGCCGACCGGTATTCCATTTGCGCCATTGACGCAGATGAATACCTGAAGATGGAAGACAAACAGAAAATCGCACAGGGATTTTATAACGATACATACTTTTCAGACCAGAATGCCTGTACCTCTCCCCGGCTAATCGCCTGGAGAGGCAGGGAAATAGCAAAAGCCCAGGAAGAATTCTGGGGTGCGCTGGAAAAACTGGTAAAAGAGCAATATGAGCTGGCAGCAGTCCAGTCTGTGGGAAAACTCTCCGCCTTCTGCAAGTTGGCGGCGGATAAACAAGTGAGCCTGCTGACAGATCTTCACGACTGCTACCTGATGCGAATTCAGGTGCCCAGTTTAGAGGAGGATACATTAGAGTATCGCTACAACAGCGGGTTCTTTATGGAATACACCATGGAGGATTTTAAAGAGCTGCTGCCCATTTGCACTGAGCAGTGCCAGACCCTATCGTATTTGGGAATTGAGGAAAGAGAAATTCGAAACTTTGTCGCACAATACCGCCCAAGAGGCATTGACAGAATTGTACCTATGGGCACCACGATGGACTTCACCTTGGTGTGGGATGGATATGACCTGATCATCTCTCTGTCCAGAAAAATTGGCGGCACAGTGAGTGAAAGGGAAGCACAGTGAACCAGAAGCAAGAAGTTTTGTTGTCATTGCTCAAGGAATTTGACGCAATATGCAGAAAACATCACATAAAATACTACCTGTCCGGAGGAACGGCGCTGGGTGCGGTGCGGCACAAGGGATTTATCCCATGGGATGACGATGCGGATATCTTCATGCCTAGAAGCGAATGGCACAAAGTGCTCGCGGTCATCGACGACGAACTAAAGCCCAACCGGGCGATTGCGTGTATCGAGAAAAACCCAAACTGTGTACTCACTTTTCCCCGCTATATGGCCACGGACACCACGGCTATTTTGCGGTCCACCATATTGGAAAAGGAGCAGATGGGTCTGTGGGTGGATATCATTTTAATCGACCCCATTCCCGACGGAGAAGAGGCGTTGGAAAAGTACAACCGGACGTTTTTGGCCTACTGTGAGATTGTCACAAAGACCTATATCTCCAGCAAAGATAGCGACAATCGGCTGTACCAATGGTACCATTTTTTGGAGCGGATTTTGGGCAGAAAGCGAGTGCTTCACATACTGGATAAGAAAATTCACCAGTATAAGGACGAGGAATGCCAGCGATATCACTCGGCCTGGGCCCAGGATCTCAATGCCTACGATAAGGAGCTATACGGAGAGCCCCAATATGTGCCCTTTGAGGATACTATGCTGCCGGTGCCGGAAAACCCTAAGCGATATTTGCGCACCCTATATGGGGACAACTGGATGATTATCCCAGATGTGAAAAACCAGGAGGGGCATATTACTGCATATAGTGCTGACTTGTCCTCGGACTACATTTTGGACAGCTTTTTTCAAGTGGTTCCCAGAAAACTGGCGAAAAAGATCTACGCCCGGCATAAGCGGACACAGATGAAGCTGTTAAAGCCCAGGGGGATTGCTAACCCAGGGGCGCACCGGCTGATGGGCCTGAAAGTAGTGGCAAAGTTGGAGTGGAGGCTCCAGAGCGAGGATATTGATTTGCGCCATCTGATGGAGCAGCACCGATACCCAGAGCTGTATCACTTCTTTGAGGAATACTATGAGGTACAATCTCGTAAACACTTCTGGTATTGGCCGGTGTTTGTGGAGATGAGAGACGACATGCTGGCAGCGGCGCTACTGCCTCTGATCGTGTGGCAGGGCAGGTACTATCAGGCAGATAAAATACTGAAACTGAGAAAAAAGATGGGAGGAGAGCTCTCCCCTGAGCTCGCTAAAATAGAAGAGCACATAGAGGCCACACGTGAGCTATCCATCGCATTAGAAGACCAAGAGCTAGAAAAAGCCACTGAGATTTTAGAGAGATGGCAGCCTAGATTTCCCGAGCAGATTGACTTTATCAAGGGGAGCATTCGGCTGCTGCTTTTGCGCGCTTCCGCCCAAGAGGATTACCAAAAGGCCTATGAAATGGCCAAGGAGGCCTGTAACCAGTTCCCTGAAGATGGAGAGCTGATGAAATATCTGGCAGATACGCTGCTGGGAATGGGCGAGAGCGAGCGGGCCTATGAGCTGTACCAAAAGGCCCGGATGTTTACGAGAAATGGCATGCTGCTAATGGAAATTGACCAAATCCTCGCCACAGACGAAAAGCTGATTTGGGTAATGCCCTCAGAAGGGGAGGAGAACATGGAGAGCAGCATGAGCTTTATGCAGTCGGATATGGAAGGAGAATACGGCGATGACTGATGTCCAGTTGGTCTTGTTAAAACTCCTAAGGGAAATCGATCAGATCTGTGAAAAGGAGCAGATAGGTTACTTTCTCGCGGATCATACGGCATTTTATGCTTATATGAAAAATGGCTTTACAGGAAAGGTCTATGAGGCCAATGTACTGATGACCCAAGAGGACGCGCTGAGATTTAGCAAGGCAGTACAAAAGGAGAGACGCAAAGATCGGGCACTGGAGAGCCTTCAGACCAACAAAAAAATGCCTGGCTGCTATTTTCGGTACACCGATGAGAACACTTTGCTGATGGATTTAGATACCACCTATGGCTACTATCAAAGCTACGGAATTGGTGTCAACATTCGAATTTTGCAGCCCATGCCCAAGTCTATATTGCGCAAAAAATGGCAGGCAGCACTCAGCGTGGGATGGAGAACGATGCACGGTGGCCGTAAAACCCGCCTGATGCACAAGGCCCTTGGCATGGGGGTTGGCCTTATGATGGGGATTTTTGGGGAAAAAAGAGTGGCTGGTTGGCTGTGGAATTTAGCCATGAAGCCCGCCAAAAAGATAGACCCACGGTGGTACCGGATATGCGACGCCATACAGGGCCTAGGCAAATGGGTGCCTGTGGAGATTTTTCAAGAGGCAGCTCACGAGCAGCTAGAGGGAAATTACTTTCGGATCTGCTCAGATCCTCAGGAGTACTTACAGAGAATTTATGGAAAAAGCTGGAAGACACCTCGGATGGGAATCCCCAAGGAATCCTATAAGGTATATGCAGATAGCCAACTGCCCTACGCCTATTTCCTACAGGCGGCAAAGGAACGGCATATGCTCACCAAGGAGTTTATTAGGGAGCGCAAGAAGTTCTTCCTGTTGGACAGCCGAAAGGGAGCGCCTCGCAAGCGGGATGTGGTGTGGACGTGGAACGTTCTATTTCGAACGGCAGACCGATTTGAAATGTGGTGTGAATATATGCCACAAAAACAGGAGTTATTAGAACTGTACGAGGAAGGGCAGTATGCCCAGCTCCACGTAAAACTCATGCCATATTTGAACATGTTAAAACAGAACTACAAGAGGAAGTTGGGGCTCTGTTTTGACAAGGATATTTTCGATATCACTATGGAGCTGTTGCGATATGAAGGAGAAGAGGAGTATGCACAGAAACTCATCAGCCTAGTGCCTCCCTCGGATTATGAAGAAATTCACATCGCATAAAGATGTAAAATATCTGATAGGAACGCTGGCAGGCCCAGCAGGATAGGAGTTAAGAGTATGATTGATACAAAGACATTTATGGAAAGTTTGATGCAAAAGGGATATGAAAATGTGATTTCTGTTCCCTGCTCATTTTTAAAGTATCCCATTAACTACGCGGTAAATCAGGGGATTTACTTGCCAGTGTGCAACGAGGGAGAAGCAGTTGCCATCGCTGCGGGGATGCAGCTGGCCGGACGCAAGAGCGTGGTGTTTATGCAAAACTCAGGGCTTGGCAATGCGGTTTCGCCACTTTCCTCCCTCAACTACATCTTTGACATTCCGTGCCTTATGTTCATTGGATACAGGGGAAGCGACACCGACGAACCCCAACATGAGCTCATGGGGCAGATCACGGAAGAGATCCTACAGAATCTGAGGATTCGCTACGAGGTTTTATCAGAGGATACCCAGCAGGCAATTGCCCAGATGGAACAGGCAGACGCCTATATGGAAAAAGAGGGCAGAAGCTTTTGCCTCCTAGTGAAGAGAGACCGGTTTTCTGCCGTTGCTCTGGAGAGAAAAGCGGAAGAATCCGCTCAGCTCATTCGCAGCGAGCTGCTTGAGGTGCTGGCCAAAACCAGGGATGAAAATACGCTGATCGTCACCACCACAGGATTTACCAGCAGAGAGCTATACCAACTGGCAGACGACAATAAAAACTTCTATATGGTGGGCTCTATGGGATGCGCCTCTTCCATTGGCTTGGGACTGGCCATTGCCCGTCCGGACAAGAAGGTAATTGTAGTAGAGGGAGATGGAGCATTTTTGATGCGCCCCTCCATTTTGCCTGTCATTTCCGAGCAGCGGCCCAAGAACTTTTTACACGTGGTGCTGGAAAACGAGACCTATGAATCCACTGGCAAACAGCCTATTCCAGAAAAGGCAGCCCCTGTTTTGGATTTGATGAAACTCACCTATGAGGGAAATGTGCAGGAGATCACCTCCCCAGAGAGATTCGAAAATCAGATCCGGGCGTTTTTGACACAGCCCAGTTGGGGGAGTCTGTTTGGGAAGATCCGCTCTCAATCCATCGATGGACTGGGAAGACCAAAACACACTATGAGAGAAGTAGCAGCTCGGTTCCGCAAAGAGCTGGCAAAATAGAAGGAGAGAAGAAAAATGAACATTAAGAGAAATATACTGTTAAACCCAGGCCCGGCAACTACTACGGATACGGTAAAAATGGCACAGGTGGTGCCGGACATCTGCCCAAGGGAAAAGGAATTTGGCGACATCATGCGCCAAATGCAAAAAGATCTGGTGAAAGTGGTCCATGGGGATCCGGATAAATACACCTCTGTGATGTTCTGTGGCTCTGGCACGATCAATATGGATATTTGCCTCAACTCCCTTTTGCCGGCGGATAAAAAGGCGCTGGTGATCAACAACGGCGCCTATAGCCAACGGGGAGTGGAGATCTGTGAAGGGTATCAAATGCCATTTATCGATTTAAAACTCCCCTATGACCAGCCCATCGACGCGGCGGCGGTGGAAAAGACATTGGCGGAAAACCCTGATATTGGCCTTGTATACACCACTCACCACGAGACAGGGACAGGCGTGCTCAATCCCATACGGGAAATTGGCGCGGTGGTGCATCAATATGGCATTCCCTTTGTGGTGGATACCACTTCATCTTATGCCATGATCCCCATTGACATTGAAAAGGACAACATCGACTTCTGTATGGCTTCTGCTCAAAAGGGACTGATGGCCATGACGGGCCTCTCCTTTATCGTGGGCAATGAGGAGATCATCCAAAAATCCAAAGACTATCCCACGAGATCGTACTATTGCAACCTATTTTTACAGTATGACTTCTTCAAGAGAACAGGTGAGATGCACTTTACACCACCGGTACAGACGGTTTACGCCACCAGGCAGGCTATTGCAGAGTACTTTGAAGAGGGCGAGCAGGCAAAATGGGAGCGTCATTTGCGGGTGAATCGGGCGCTACACGAGGGGCTGAAAGAGCTGGGCATGAAGGAAGTGATCCGCCCAGAGTGGCAAAGCGGTTTGGTCATCGCGGTAGAGTACCCGGATAATCCAAACTGGAGCTTTGAGAAAGTCCATGACTACTGCTATGAGAGAGGCTTTACGATCTACCCTGGAAAGATTGCCAGCACGAACACCTTCCGCTTGTGTTCCCTAGGTGCCATTGATGAGCAGGATATCGTGGAGTTTATGAAGGTGTTTAAGGAAATCAACTGCCAGTTGTTAGGCAAATAATGAGAGAGAATATGAGTTTGAAGAAAAATCATTTTGATGCGCTCACCCAGTTGGAGGTGCAGCAAAGAGAACATAGACCCCAGAAGGTGGAAATCCCATCGGACGTAAAGAGGGAACTGGTGGACTTAGGATATCTGGAGGGAGGGCAGATTTCCCCAAAGGGAATGGAGGCGCTGGAGCCCTACCGGGTCAAGCGGGCGATCTTTTTTGCCGCTGGGTTCGGCTCCCGCATGGTGCCCATCACCTTAAACACCCCCAAACCGCTGGTGCGGGTATGTGGGGAGAGGATGATCGAGACATCGCTCAGGCAGCTCATAAAAAACGGCATAGAGGACATCATCATCGTCCGGGGATACCTGGGGGAGGAATTTGAAGTGTTGCTCCACAAGTACCCCACCATTCGCTTTATCGATAACCCGCAGTACAACTCGGCAAACAGCATCTCTTCGGCCTTTTTGGCAAGGGATCAGATTCGAGACGCTTATGTGCTAGAGGCAGATCTGCTGGTGAAAAATCCAGAGCTGATCACCAAATACCAGTACTGTTCTAATTATTTGGGGGTACCTACCAGTAAAACAGACGACTGGTGTTTCGAGACGGACCATGGCAGAATTACTGCCATCAAAATCGGGGGAACGGACTGCCATCATCTCTTTGGCATCTCCTTTTGGACGGCAGAGGATGGGCAAAAACTGGCGGGACACATTGAAGAGCTATACCACGACCCAGAGGGTATACAATGCTGTTGGGATGTGGCGCCGGGCAGACACCTGGAGGAGTACCAGCTGATGGTGAGAGAGTGCACCTTTGACGATATCGCTGAGATCGACTCCTTTGACGAATTGAAACAGGTAGACCCAGCTTACGACTGCTAATACCTAAAATATTGGGAGAAGGATATGAGTGAAAAAAAACACCTTGCCCTATACTGTGGAGATTTTACCCAATATGGGCTGACATACAACGGAATAGAGTTGGCAAATAGGCTTGGTGAGCGAGGGTATCAGGTCTATCTATTGACACCACAAGAGGGTATGTCCGCTGAAAAAGGACGGCCCTTATCCAATGTAGAGAATTTTGTACAGACATTGCCTTTATCGCAAGCGCAAGATCAAGAGATCACTTGTGTAATCAACTATGCTGGCGAAACTGGTGAGATGGAAAAATCCCTGCTGGGTATTGGGGCAGATCACTATGTAAGTTGGTATTGGGGCCAAGATGCCAGTGAAGCGGAGCGCTTGGCAGAGACGTATGAAGCTGTACTTTGCAACAAATTGGCTGTCAGCAGCTGCGTGCAGAATGAAAAGGTACGGTATACTCAGCCAGTGGTCAGCCTAGTACAGGCGCAAAGCTGGCAACAGCAGGCGACAGACCTATGCAGTACGCTGGGAGACAAGACCTATTATATTGAGAATATGGAAAAAGACTTTTCTGTGGTGCGGGCGAAAGGCATGTTTGAGGTAGACCCTAAGAAGGTGAAGTTTTTGGTGAAAGGGGAGCAGATCCCCTATGCTATGATTCGTGGGATCATACAGGGATTTTCCAAATTTCATCGGGAGTATCCTGCCTCCCATCTGTACCTGGAGGGCCAGCCAGTGCTCTATCAGAAGATAGAGCAGCTCATAGAGCAGTTGCGATTAGAAGATGGGGTGACCCAGCTGGTTCACGTAGAGGGGCTAGATGCCTTTGCCAAACTGTGCAGTGCTGTAATTTTAGCGCCAAAGTCCTCTATGCAGGCGGGCATCTTTCAGGATGCAGAGGCTTTAGGAGTGATGTTTTGCCCAAGCGCCCCTAAAACGGGAGACTGGGGTGGCAGGATTTTATTTCATATGACAGATAAAGAAGTGGCCAGGCTGATGGAGGAATATGTCCAAAAGACATTACCTAGCTGGTTTTACTTTGACGCCAATGACTATAACCAAAATGCTTTGGATGATATAATAAAGACCTTAGAAAAACTGGGGGTGTCATAGATGAATGCGCAGGAAAATGTCCCCAAGAATTTACAACTGGCCTATTGGGCAGATGAGTACAGCAAGCTTCCCATTCGGGAAAATACCGTCCTCTACGAATACAACGGCGGGAAAAAACTTCAGTATGGTCCGAGGGCGATTTTTGAACAGCTGCGCCAAAGGGAAGATCTGGTGCACGTTTGGGTGCTCAGCGATTTTGGCTCAGCTGCCTATGAGATTCAAACGCTGGCGAACCAAGAAAATGTGGTGATTGTCAAAAAAGACTCACCCCAATACGTGGAATATATTAGCACGGCAAAGTATCTCATTTGCAGCAGTATTTTGCCCATTTACTATGTAAAGCGAAAAGAACAAGTAGTAGTGCTCATGAGAAGGGGGACGCCGGCAGATCCCAAGATCACCGAAGGGTATCTGATGGATTTTGGCTTGCCTTCCTTCGCCAAAGCGGATTATATTGTGAGTTCAGGGCCATGGGAAACCCAGCAGATCTATCAAAAAGAGTATCAGCTGAAGAATTTTTTCCAAGGGGAGTATCTAGAGGTTGGACACCCGTCTACAGACAGGCTCATCCACTTTGACCGCCAAAAAACCCAGGAGCAGTTAGAGCAGTTGGGAGTACAGATGGATAAAAACATTGCTGTGTGCATCGTACCCTGGCGCAACATGGCAGATGGATTCAACATTCAGACATATCGGGCCTTTGTGCTGTCTGTGATGAGCTGCCTGAAGAGAAAGGATCTCAAAGTACTCTATCAGCTTCATCCACAGGATTATCAGGACCTTCCAGTAGGGGACCGATTTTTGCGTACGATTTCCTTCCCATCCACCATCGATACTGCGGGGATTTTGGGAATGGCCGAGGCAGTCATTGGCGTAGAGCAAGCTACTTTATTTGACTTCATGGCCACTGGCAAACCGGTGATTTACTATAATCCCGATAAGCTGCCTCTCTCCGAAGAATATGGGGATTTTTGCCCTGTGGCACAGACTCCAGAGGAGATAGCGGCATTTTTAGATCAGGGCAGCCACATGATGGATGCCTATTCGGAAGATTATGGGGCGATGAGGGAAAAGTACAATCCCTATGACGATGGCAATGTGTGCCAGCGGGTCATTAGCCGAGTATTTGACAGCAGCGCGAAACCTCAAAAGACGCTGCCAGACAAACAGAAAATACTCGTGGTGGCGGAGTGGAAGGAAGACAGCAAAAGGGTTTGGTTCCGCAACTTGCTCTCTATGTTTGATGGAGAACAAAGTGATATTACACTACTTGTGCAAGAGCCGGATACCATATCGCTGAAAAAAGAATTAACCCAGCTTCCACAGGACATTCGCATCGTCTGCCGGACGGGATTTTATCAGACAGATGAAAAACGGCGGGATACCGTCGTCAAGGCGTTTCAACAGTTTAGCGAGGAGAAAGACTTTGAACGGCTGAAAAAAGCGGTGCCCCAAGAAGTGTTTGCGAGAGAAGTTTCCAGGTTATTGGGAGAAAATTCCTATGACCTGCTAATCTATTCTGGAGAGGATGATACGTTCTTGCGCCTCTTCTGTCAACAGGTACAGGCAAAAGAGAAGATTGTCATAGGGGATGCAGGAGCGTTAGGCTGTGCCGTAAGTGAAGGAAACGCCCAAAAGGCAGCTCAGTGGAAGAACATCGTGGCGGCAAACCAAGAGTTTGATCGAGTCTATTGGGTGAGTCCGGCTGCCAGAGAGTATGCACAGAAAAATGGCCTGCTGGGGGACAGGGACGGTGGAATGCTCAATATTCCGTACTTAAAGGACTGTACCAAACTGCTACAGACGCAGCAGGAGTTAGAAGACATTGACTTTGAGAAGAAAAAATACTCTATCATCACGTGTAGCAATGGGGAATTTGTGTTCATCCCCCGGTTTCAAAAGGATCAGCTCAATTTTGTAGTGGTGGCACAGCAGGAATACCTGGAAAGTGAATCAAAGCTTCTGGAGGTCTGGAAGGCCGATGTGGATAAGAAGGGGACACTCTATTTACTGGATCCTGACAATCTGCTGTTGGACGCCATGCAAGGGCAGGACGTGAAAAAGGAGGGCATCTGTTACATTCATGGCAGAAAAATCTCCTCTGCGCTGCTGGCCAACTGTAGCGATTTTGTCATTTGCGGCCCAAATGACCGGTTAATACCCTATGTTGGGTTCTTTGAAAAACGGTTACTGCTGTTTGATGAGGCGAATATGGCGTGGAAGGAACAAAATGCGCAGAAAGATCCTGCTGTAAAACAGCCGCTGCCCTTTACCATTAAAGAAATTCCCGGTCGGAAAGTGGACAGGCTGTGGAATGGAGATCTGGAATTGGAGTAAACTATTGACAGAAGGAACGATTGATAGTATAATCCTCTTATTTTGAGAAGGTTATGCATGTGAAGAGATTATAAAACAAGGAAGGAATACCATGAAAAAGAGTACACAATTAAGAAATATGATCCAATCGGATCAGTTGGAGTTCATTATGGAGGCCCACAACGGCCTTTCCGCGAAGATTGTAGAAGAGACAGGGTTTAAGGGAATTTGGGCCAGTGGGCTTTCCATTTCCGCTTCCTTGGGTGTCAGGGACAATAACGAAGCTTCCTGGACGCAAATTGTAGACGTGCTAGAATATATGAGTGATGCTACCACCATTCCGATTTTGATGGATGGAGATACCGGCTTTGGTAACTTCAACAATGCCAGAAGATTGGTGAAAAAATTAGAGCAAGTGGATGTGGCAGGGGTGTGCATTGAGGACAAGCAATTCCCAAAAACCAATTCATTTCTGAAAAACAGCGCCGATGCACTGGCGGATATGGCGGAATTCTGTGGTAAGATCAAGGCCATGAAGGATGCACAGACTGACCCAGACTTTGTAGTAGTGGCAAGGCTGGAGTCGTTTATTGCAGGAGTGGGCCTGGAAGATGCGATTTGCAGAGCTGAGGCATATGCAAATGCAGGAGCAGATGCGCTGTTGGTGCACAGCAAGCGGGCGGACGCAAAGGAAATCGATCTATTCATGAAAAACCTGCCGGTGAAGATTCCGGTAATCATCGTTCCCACCAAATACTACACAGTGCCCACCGACCACTTTAGGGATATTGGCATTTCTCTCGTGATCTGGGCCAATCACAACTGCCGCGCCTGCATTACTGCCATGAAGGAGACTTCTAAGAAAATCTTTGAAGACCAGAACCTGATGGGCGTGGAAGACCAGATCGCCACAGTGTCAGAAGTATTCCGCATTCAGGGGAACGACGAGCTAGAGAGAGCAGAAAAGATGTATCTGCCTAAGGTGGCTTCTACCAAATCCGTCATTTTGGCAGCAAGCCGTGGCAATTGTTTTAACGACCTCACAGAAAACAAGCCAAAGACTATGATTAAAATCAATGGGAAGAGCATCTTAGAAAAACAGGCAAAGACATTAAAGGACTACGGCATTACGGATATCACCGTGGTGAGAGGATATAAAAAAGAAGCTGTCAAACTGAAAAATGAGGAGGGAATCCACTTTGTGGACAACGACGAATTCGAGACCTCTTCTGAGGTGTATTCGTTAGCGCTGGCCAAAGAGAATTTTGGACAGCAGTTATTGGTCACCTATGGGGATTTAATCTTCAAGAAGCATCTTATTTTTGACGTGTTGGAATGCGAACAGGATGTGGCAGTGGTGGTCAACAAAAACGATCGGTTTGACATGTACCACAATTTCATCTTCTCAGCAGAGCCCGTAGACAAGTTGGCTTACGACCAAAAACTCAAAGTGGCAGATGTGAGCAACAGCCCACAAGAGGGACCGGGAAAATACCTCTGTGGCAACTCCATCGGCATACTGGCTGTGAAGGAAAATGCAATGCGCACGGTGAAAAACCTCTTGCAGGATATTATCGACAAGGGAGAAAAGCAAGTGCCGCTTCACGAGTTCCTAAAGAGAATTATGGAGCAAGGCATTGAGATTGGCATTATCTCAGCGGCAGATACCGACTGGGTAGATGTAAACACCTTGCCCGACCTGGAAAGAGCTATTGAATTGATGTGATAAATAAAAATAATATTGATAAAAATGAGCTGGAAATTTTCCAGCTCATTTTTGTGCCTTTCTTCAGAAAATCATTGTAGGTTGCCGATTTCAAACACACGACAGGCCCTGCGCTTGCTACTTTTTAGAGGCGATGTACTGATCTACCTGTTCGCGCAAAATGGCAAAGTTGCAGGGACCGGCATCCAGCAAAATCTGGTGGAATTCCTTAGCGACAAAATCGCTTCCCAGCTCGCTTTGAGCATAATCCGCTAGCTCCACAAATTCCAAATACCCCAAATAGTATTTGAGAAAATAACCCGGCTCCCCTGTTACCAACACGTAGATTTGTTCAATGGACTCCTCAGGGAAGATATCCGACATCTTCTCCTTACAGGTCTCGAGGGACCAACCGTTGTAGTTGATTTGGATATCCAGTATGGCCTGTAAGATGATGCTGTACTCTAAATTGAGGGTATAAAACTGGGCGATCTCTTCATTTCCCCCATAACTGGGATCCCAGCGATAGGAGTAAAATTCCACATAGGTAGCCCATCCTTCTGAATACCCTGAAAAACTCAAAAGAGTGCGCAGGGGAGTGGGATTTTGCTGGTTGTAGTAGTTATTTTGATACATGTGCCCCGGATATCCCTCGTGAGCGAGCGTGGGGTATAGTGCACTCAAATCCGTCTGACTCTCATTGATGTATATGGTATTGTCTGTCTTATCGTCAATGGGAGGAATCATATAAAAGGCAGGCGAGGTGATGTCTTCCAGTGCCTCGGGAACATAGTTCAGCTCGTAGTCGATGTGATCGATTGCGGGAAAATCGTCCTGTGTTTTTTGAATTAAATCTTGGAGCATAGCCTGGGCATCGTCGTTTGTAAACTGAATACTGCTGGCTTGCTCATAAATATCTGGATTTTTCTCCATCAGCTGTGAGAGCTGCTGAAAAATCCACGTATAGCGGGATTGCAGAGCGTCTCCGATTTCGCTGATGCTCTTAGAAGTGCCAGTTTGGTATCTAACGATATTCTCGTAGTACTCCTGACCATTTTCGTAATGGCACACCCCACCGGCATTAGTTCCGGTGCCCTTTAAGCTGGAAATGGTATCTCCAAAATGAGTGAAGGCGGGGATCACCGTCTCCAGCACCAGCTGGCGATTTTGGGAAACGTACTGCTCCTTGGCGGCAGGATCTAAATCGACAAGTGTGTCAATTCTGGTCTGAAATGTGTCGATTAAAAAGTTCTGCTCGGGATTTTCTGTAAAGTCTGCAATTTGCTCTAAGGCGGTATCGGCTACCATGTCAGAGGGGAAGAAACCCTGGGCAGACTGCTCTTTGATAAAAGTCTCTATCTGCTGAAAATACGTATCTATCTGCCCTAAAAGCGTTAAGTAATCCTTCACATCCTGCTCATCATAGAACTGATACTCTGCCAGCGTGATGGGCAAATTGGCCTGAATGCCACCTGTTTGGGAAAAGAGATTTTGGTAGTACATGTAACCATTGGTGGAATTCAAGGTTTGCAAATACCATAAGAGCACGTCGTAATCCAACTGCTGTTTCTCTGTGAGCAGAGATCTGTCAAAGGCCATAAGATCTGTTAGAATCTGCTCGTTTTCCACTTCATCTGCCAAAAGGGCATCGGGGGTCATATCCCCAAAGGTAGGAGTGAGAGATATGTTGTAAGCCTCTGGGTTTTTGAGTGTATAGTGAAGGCTTAGGGTATCTGAGGACACGGTGTCTATAAAGAGATCATACAAAAATTGGTCGAATTTCTCTTGTTCTTGTTGGCCTGCCTCACTGACCTCAGCAGAAGCAGTAGCAGAGGGACTGGCTATCGCAGGCTGCTGAGTATCACTGGGATCTGGAGAACCTGTATTAGGTGCACAGCCAAAGGCAAAGGCCAAAGTGAATAGCAATGCCAAAAGACAGGCGGTCAATCTTTTCATGGGATAATTCATAAATGAAGTCCTTTCTGGGATTTTTCTAAATGCAATCCACATATATTCCAAGATATTTTTATTATATCAATTTTGCGGGGAAAAACCCATAAATAATCTGTAAAATGATCTATGGCTATATAATGATAGGAAATTTGCTTGCAAAATGCAGTCAACACGTGGGGATAAGACAAAAAAAGAGCGGATAAACCGCCCTTTTTTGCCCGATATTTAATCGTTAAACTGTCTTTGAGAATAGTTATTCCGTCTTTGCTTTCTTGCTTTTCTACATTCCGGACATCTCACTGGATCGTTCTCAAAGCCTTTTTCTTTAAAGAATTCTTGTTCGCCTTCAGAAAAAATAAATTCTGCGCCGCAATCCTTACAGATTAAAGTTTTGTCAGCCATGCTATTAACCTCCCTCTTTCATTATTTGGATTTAACTGATTCAGATGGCCCACTCCAATCATAAAAGAGGTCAAAATAAATGAAGTTAAATCGATGGAAAATAGTAAGAAAATACCTTAATGAAAAGACATTTTTTCAATCATATCACACATTTTTTGGTTATGCAAGTAAAATTTCTCTTTAAAAAATGCAAGTTTAAATCCTGACAATATTGTAAATAATATGCATACGGCTGAAGGAAAATAGCCGTGAGGAAATGGGACGGCAAGCTTTAAAATAATGAGAGCAGAGGGAAGATATGAAAAGATTAATTATTTTAATGCTTGCACTGGTTTTGACAGTGGGTTGCACGGCTTGTCAAAGCGAAAAGACGCAAAGTGAGCAGGTAGAAAAGCCCTTTCGGCTGCACATTATCGCCAATAGTGATAGTAAGGAAGACCAAGCAGTGAAGCTAGAAGTGCGAGATGCCATCTTAGCAAATACGCTAGAGCAGGCAAAGGACATTCAGACCAAGGATGAGATGAAGGAGTATGTGGAGGGGCACCTGCCTGAAATGGAGCAGATTGCCCAAAATGTGTTAGATCAGCAAGGATTTTCCTATGGCGCAAAGGCAATGGTAGGGGTATATGATTTCCCGGATAAGACCTATGGGGATGTGACTTATCCTGCGGGAGAATATGAGGCATTGCGCATCGTCCTTGGAGAAGGAAAAGGGCAAAATTGGTGGTGTGTGATATTCCCGCCCCTGTGTCTTATAGATATCCAGCAAAGTGAAGAGCAGCAGGCTGACGGAACACAAGGGAAAACTACCGATTCGGATGAAATAGTGTACTCCTCTCTCTTTGCAGAGTGGTTTACTGCACTATTTAAATAATAAAAGGAGAATTGCGATGAAAAAGAGAATAACAGCGCTTTTATTGATGACAGTGATGGTCATTTCGCTGTGCTTACCTCTCATAGCATGTGAGGCAGAAGCCCAGACGGCGTTTCGATATGGGTTGACTACCGATGAGATCAAGACCATACAGACTAAGCTCAAACGCTGGGGATACTACTATGGCGAAGTGGATGGGATTTACGGTTCAGCTACAGTAGAGGCCGTAAAGTACTTCCAGAGGACCAATGGCCTGGCAGTAGACGGCATTGTGGGCAGCAAAACAGCTGTCAAGTTAGGCATGACACTCTCAGGCTCCACAAACTCGGGAAAATACTCCAGCAGCGAGATCAATCTGCTAGCGAGAGTGGTCTATGGGGAGGCCAGAGGAGAGTCATATACTGGGCAAGTCGCTGTGGCCGCAGTGGTGCTCAATCGGGTGGAGAATTCCCAATTTCCTAACACCATCCACGGCGTGGTCTACGAGCCAGGCGCCTTTTCGGTGGTGGATGATGGGCAGATCAATCTGACGCCGGATGAGCAGGCACTGAAAGCTGCCAGAGATGCGATCAACGGCTGGGATCCCACCGGCGGGGCGATCTTTTATTACAACCCCAAAAAGACCAGCAACAAGTTTTTGCACTCCCGACCGGTACTCACCACCATTGGCAACCATCGCTTTTGCAGCTAGGGCATGAGAAAGCAAGCGAGATTACGTTAGGAGGCGAAATCAATTGGCAAATAAAAAAACCATTGCAAACTATATTTTAATCGGAGTACTAGCTGTTTGCCTCATCGGCCTATCCATCTATACGATTTTTTCGGAGAACCAAAAAGAGGCTTACGCCTTGCAAATTGAGAACCGAGGAAACGACGCATTTTATGAGCTGGTTTCTGACATGGATAGTCTAGAGGGGATGATCGCAAAATTATCGGTCAGCGGAGATACAGAGTATTTAAACCTGCTGCTCATGGACATCTGGAGGCAGACGGGCACCATACAGATGGCCATAGAGCAGCTGCCTATAGATAGTCAGCAGAGCCTGAGACTTTCCCAATTTATCAATCGAACAGGGGATTACGCCAGACAATTGGCCATTCAGGTTTCCCAGGGAACCAATTTAAGCGAGAGCGATTTGGAGCAGATTTCTCAGCTACAGACCTCGTACAGCAACTTAAACGATCACATCACCCAAATTTGGGAGGATGGGTTTACCTTTGACATTGATTTGGATTTAGAAAAACTGGACAATGGAGAAGACCTCCAAGGGACGCTGGACTTTACCAACCAGCAGTATCCTCGCCTCACATATGATGGGCCATTTTCCGAGAGCACGGAAAATAAAGAGCCCAACAACTTGGGCACGCTGATCTACTCCGAGCAAAAGGCCAAAAAACAGGCAGCGGACTTTATGGGTATAAAGGAAGATGCACTGGAGACACAGATGCCTGTGGAGGGAAATCTCCCCAGCTACGTTTTTAAGGGCAAGAGCGGGGAAACAACCTTCACCATCTGGATCACCAAAACAGGGGGAAAAGTGCTCTCCTATATGCAGGATATGTCATCAGATGGTTTAACAGCCCGGCCCAGTGACACCAAATACACCAAGCTGGAGCAAAGCGCTCTGGAGTTCTTGGAGGAAAAGAAGTATCCCACCTGTGAGGCAAATTACGCCCAGTTCTATAACGGGTGTGCTGTGATCAACATGGTGCCAACAGTGCGACATAGCGGTTACGACGTAAAGCTGTATCCTGATTTGATTAAGGTTTGGGTGGACATTGAGACAGAGCAGGTAGTAGGCTTAGATGCTACCAATTATTTCATGAGCGGCGCTCAGCGCACGCTGCCCGACCTCACGGTGGAGCTACAAGAGGCAGAGACATTGGTCAATAAAAACCTCACCATTGAAAATAGAGCCTTGGCGCTAATTCCCACAGAGGGTCAGGAGGAAATTCTGTGCTATGAGTTCATGGGGACGAGTGGAGAAAACGAATTTTTAGTATATATCAACGTGCAGACGGGAAAACTGGAAGATGTGCTCATCATCCAGCACACCAATGAGGGCACGCTGGTAAGATAAAGATAAAATGAAAACAAAAGGCTCCTTCTTATGGCGAACATAGGGGGGAGTTTTTTTGTGTCAAAATATATTGACAACTTTACACCTGCATGCTAAACTAATTGAGTATGAAGTAGAAACCCCCGTTTCTCACCTGCGAGCGCAGCGGCAAGCAGAATGGTGTTCAAAGAAACACAGTGGTAGAGCGATGAGCTGCACAGCGAGTATGGTTTATGAAGAAGTATGTTGAGTTGCGGGTTTTTACCCGCCTTTTTTAATGGAAATAAAGGGGAAAGGCAGCGATATTTTGCTGTAGGTTGGATCCAAGAAAGAAAAAGGAGGCGTTTTTTATCACTACTGAACTGCTCATCAATGAGCAAATTAGAGACAGGGAAGTAAGAGTAATCGATGAAGAGGGGAACCAATTAGGCGTTGTACCTATTGGGCAAGCTCTGCAAATGGCGGAAGAGAGGGAGTTAGACCTGGTCAATATTTCTCCAAAGGCAGTACCGCCAGTCTGTAAGATTATGGACTACGGCAAGTACCGTTTTGAGCAGAGCAAGAAACAAAAAGAGGCCAAGAAAAACCAAAAGGTGGTCAACATCAAGGAGATGCGGTTATCCGCAACCATTGATACTCATGACATGGAAGTAAAAGCCAAAAATGTTGCCAAATTCTTAAAGGCGGGGGACAAGGTAAAGGTGTCTATTCGCTTTAGAGGGCGGCAATTGAGCCATACAGACCAAGGTAGCAAAGTAATGGATGAATTTTATAATCTGCTGGAAGATTGTGCTGTAAAGGAAAAACAGGCTAAGATCGAAGGCAGAAGTATGTTCATGATACTGGCACCAAAGAACTAACTGAGAGGAGGGCAATAAAATGCCAAAAGTTAAAACCCATAGAGGCGCTGCCAAGAGATTTAAGTTAACCAAATCCGGTAAAGTAAAGAGAGCAAAAGCCTACAAGAGCCACATTCTGAATAAGAAATCAGCGAAGAGAAAGAGAAATCTTAGAAAAGGCACTTATGTATGTGCTGCTGAACAGAGAAATGTAAGAGAACTCATCCCTTACAAATAATCTTCGCAAAAGCAAATAACCTAAGGAGGTAGAGTACATTGGCAAGAGTGAAAAGGGCGGTAAATGCTCATAAAAAACGGAGAAAAGTACTAAAACTGGCAAAAGGATACTATGGCGCAAAATCCAAATTATATAGAACAGCGAAACAGGCTGTGATGAAATCTGGAAACTATGCTTATATCGGAAGAAAGCAAAAGAAGAGAGACTTCAGAAAACTGTGGATTGCTAGAATCAATGCAGCGGCTAGAATCAACGGCCTGAGCTACAGCAAAATGATCAACGGCCTGAAGCTAGCTGGCGTTGAAGTCAACAGAAAACTGCTGGCTGACATTCCAGGAATATTTTGAACGTACACAGGGCGATCCTGAGCGTTGGGGCAAACCTTTTGCCGCACTTCTCGGTGCATATAAGGCTCAGATTGCACTCTCAAGTGGCGCTATAGGCGGCAAGGACTCAATGTCGGGTACATTTGAGCATATAGATGTTCCGCCAACGCTCGTTTCTTTCGCAGTTTCAACTGCAAAGTCAGACAAGATAATTTCCGCTGAATTCAAGCTCCCCTGCAGTGATATTTACTACATTGCACCTGCATACGATGAAAACGGTATGCCCGACTTTGACAGCGTCAAGAAGGTATTTGCTACAGTAGAAAAGGCAATTGCCGACGGCACTGCCCTGTCAGTATGGACTTTGGCTCACGGCGGTATTGCAGAAGGTATCTTCAAGATGTCGCTCGGTAACAGAATCGGTGCAAAGCTTAAAGCTATGGACGATGAAAAGCTGTTCGGTCTGCACTACGGTGCATTCATCATCGAGGCTAAGGGCGCAATAGAGGGCGCAGAGCTTATCGGTGAAACAGTGAGCGACTACACGATTACGGCAGGCGATGTCAAGCTTGACATTGCAGATCTTGAGAAGAAGTATGACGCTGTTCTTGAACCTATCTTCAAGAATTCGCTCCCCGAAATGCCGAGGCCCGTATCGGTTGCTTACGACAAGGGTTGTGATCTTCTCACAAACAAGGCTCCCGGCACTATCGCAAAGCCTAAGGTACTTATCCCCGTATTCCCCGGTACTAACTGCGAATACGATATGGCTGCCGCATTCAACAGATACGGCGGTGAAGCTGAAATATTCGTTATCAGAAACCTTTCTGCAAAGAATATGGAAGACAGCGTAAACGAATTTGCAAAGAGAATCGAAAACAGCCAGATGATAGCTGTTCCCGGCGGTTTCTCAGGCGGTGACGAACCCGAAGGCTCGGCTAAGTTCATCAACGCATTCTTCCGCAATCCTAAAATCAAGGATGCCGTAGAGAATATGCTCTATGCCCGTGACGGTCTTATGATTGGTATATGCAACGGCTTCCAGGCTCTTATCAAGCTTGGTCTTGTGCCTTTCGGCAAGATAGTTCCTCTGTCAAGCGAAAGCCCCACGCTTACATATAACACCATAGGCAGACACCAGTCACAGCTTGCTCTTACTAAGATTTGCACCAACAAGTCACCGTGGCTTATGCACTGCAAGGTGGGCGAGGTTTACAACATACCGATTTCGCACGGCGAAGGACGTTTTGTAGCAAGTGACGAGGTTATCGCAAAGCTCATCGAAAACGGTCAGATTGCTACTCAGTATGTTGACCTTAACGGCGAGCCTACAATGGCTCTTGCATACAATCCCAACAGCTCGATGTGTGCTATCGAGGGTATCATCTCTCCCGACGGCCGTGTACTCGGTAAGATGGGTCATACAGAGCGTATAAGTTCAGACACCTGCGTTAATGTTGACGGCAACAAGGAACAGCTTCTGTTCAAGGGTGGCGTTGACTACTTCAGAATTTAACATTAAAACCGCATAAAATCTGCCCTGCAACGTATTTAGAACGTTGCAGGGCATTTTTGTGTGAAAAAATACAGAGCAGACTTTCGTCTGCTCTGCGATGTTTTTACTTACTTATTCTTTCTCTTTCTTGCCTTATACGTTACAGGAACTGCTCCGCCGGCAACAGCCGCTACCGCAATCCAGGCGGCAAGTGACGATGCGCCTGTTTCGGGGTTTTTCTTTCCGAATTCTTCTGGAGCTTTTTCAAACGCACAGGCTATACACTCATAATGGCCTATACCCGGCTCTGTGGCGGTAGGCTCTTTATCTACCACCCACTTGAACTCGTGGTCGTCAGCATCGATTATATTGCCATTGTCATCAACGTGCCAGTGCTTATTCTTATCGTGTTTCCATTCCTTCTTACCGCTAAGCTTAGGAAGTGCTTTCTCCTCCTTGATGCCGCAAACGTTGCAGGCTCTGTACTCTTTACCCTCAGATGTGATTGTCGGCTCAACGAGAGTTTTCCACTCGGACCAGTCGTGTCCCTTCGGAGAAATCTCCTTTATGTCTTTTCTTTCATCGCAATTTCTGCAATGTACAGAATCCTCGCCTTGCTCAGTGCATGACGGTGCAATATCAACAGTACGGGAATCCTCCCATTCGTGCGCCGGCTCTATAATTCCGGTCTGTTCGAAACCGCAATGGATACAAGCGTGTTTCTTAACGCCGTTTTCAGTACAGGTTGAAGGTGTTACTACCTCCCATTCGCCGTAGGTGTGATCTGTAACGGGGATAACCGTTGAATCCTTTGTTGCGTCACAGCGTGAGCAATGGATTGATTTAGAGCCTTCGGTCGTGCAGGTAGGTTCCTTGTCTATCGTGTAATCCTCTTCCCACTCGTGAGCGTCCGGGTCTATATCGGTATCTTCATATTCAGTGTATCCGCAGGTCTCACATTTTCTTGTTTTCTGACCGCCTGCAACACAGGTAGAGTCTTTTGATACCGTCCACTCACCAAATGAATGTCCTGTCGGTTCGATCTCTGTTACATCCTTTGTCGCATCACATCTTGAACAATGTATCGACTTTGAACCGGGCTGTGTGCAAGTAGGCTTTACATCTATTGTAAAATCATCTTCCCAGTCATGTCCCAGAGGTTCAATCTCTGTTACATCCTTTGTCGCATCACATCTTGAGCAGTGAATCGACTTTGAACCGGGCTTTGTACAAGTGGGCTTTACATCTGTTGTGTATTCGTCATTCCAGTCGTGTCCGAGCGGTGCTGTGTCACGTTCTTCTTCAAATTGGCATACGGAGCAGATATGCTTTTCCTTACCGCCTTCTTCGCAGTTTGCCGATTTGCTTTCTTTCCACTCGCCGAATTTGTGACCGCTTGGAGCACCGCTTTCAAATACAAGCGTTGTGTCATTCGTGTGTGCTCCGCATTCGCACGAATAGAAATACTTGGCAGGATTTACGCAATCTGCAGGAAGTGCAAGCGTATCCTCGTTTACGGTCTTTATATCAAATGTATGATTTTCTTTATTGATTTTTGCCTGACAGTTCTTACAAAGACTATAGTGTCCGGTAAGATCGGAATAATACAGTTTACCGTCACTCTCGTGTTCAACCTTATAAGTCAGCGTGAAACGTGCCAGAGCCTTATCCTGAGTGCCTGCAGACGCATCCGCATAAGCGGTTCTGTCTGTTATAACGATGAAATCTTCGGTATAAGTTCCTGTGGCTAAATTGCTGTCGGGCTTAACTGTGAATGTTGCAGTTGCGCCCTTTGCAAGCTTTGAAGAGCCGTCATCGGCAGTACCCCAATCATCGCCGGCAGTGTATGATACTGTGAACGAAGAAGTATCAGTTATGACACCGCTTGCTTTATTAAGGTCTGATTCCTTTACTACTCTGTACTTTGCTATAGAACCGCCCTCTGTGACTTTCACCTTGAGCGAAACTGTCTTTGTCGGGTTGGCGTTATCAAAATCTGTACCGATGTCAACAGTTGACACAGGATTGTTTTCACTGTCTGTTACAGATATTTCAACATCTTTAAGACTTGCGTCTACGGTCACGATAAGGTTGCGATCAACCGAAAGTGCTATGAACTCACCTGTCGTGCTGTCAAACGTGTACATATTGTCAGGTATCGCATTACCGTCAATATCTGTTACATTAACGCCTGAGAAACGGTATTCATCGGGATCGTTCAGTGCAAACGTAAACCTTGAAGAATCTCCTGCTACAGCAAAGACATTTCCGTCCGTTACGGTTGTTTCATTCGTATTATTTGCCTTTATGCAATAGGGCATTACATTTGTGCATGGCTCGCTGTCATCTATTATTTCACCGTCACCGATGCGGACAATATTAAGTCTGTTTGATTCCGATACTATTGTGTAGGCATCGGCAACATCGGTTAAAGCATTTCCGCCCGACAGCTTTATTTTATAGCCGGTTTCCGCAATGCACTTACCGCTTGCATAATCCAGCGTATATCCGGCACCGGAAGCAGGTGTGAACCTGCGGATAACACCGCCGTTCGTCTTTGTTATCTGTGCCGCACTGTCGGCTTTTGTGATACTGCCGTTTGTGAGTATCGTACCGTTATCGACAGACAGAGTACCTGCTACGGAAATATCGCCGTAGGTTTCAATAACAGTGCCGTCAGTTACCTTTGCCGTTCCGTGACCGATTATATCGAGCTTTGCATTTTCGTAACCGTTCGCAGACAGGAGCTTAAAATCGCCAGAAGTATCGCCTGTATCGGAATCATCGAGCTTATTGACATTGAGAATACCGTTTACTGCGTATATTCCGCTTACCGATGTTCCGTCATTTCCCGGCTTGCCTTTATAATTATCCTGCTGTTCAGACGGTACATTGGTATTTGTACCGGGGTTTCCGCCTCTGCCGGCTGTAACGTTAAGTCTGCCGCCCTTAAGATACACCTTTGTATTATCGGTTATAGCCGCACTGCCGTTACCGCCGTCGCCGCCAATGCCGTAATACTTTTCATTTGTATCGTAGTCAGTGTTATAACCTGCATCGCCGCCTTTACCACCATTGCCGCCGATAACAGTTACTGTGCCGCCTGCAACCGTGAACGACGAAACATTTACCGCAACTTTGCCGTCCTCACCGTTTTTTCCGTTAGCCTCATCGGAACCGCTATCCGTAGTACCCCATCCGCCATCATCGCCTGTGGCTCCGATAAAGCCAATAACACCGCTTGCGTTTTCACTCTCACTATAAAAAGTTATTGTTGCATCTGTGCCGGCAATGCCGTTCACTACACTTACCACTGCACCGTTCTTGAGTATGACATTTACATTTCCTTTAATTTCTACAGGATTATATACATTTTTATTGTTGTCATAATCATAGGTTGTTGTGATGATATTAAAGATACCGTCAGCCACATACCACGTTTCTTTACCGGCAGTGCCCCATGCAGTATCAGTTGAAGCTATCTTTGTATAATCAGTTACCGTTCCGCTTATAACAGTACCGTCTGCGGACAGTCCGTAATAACTCACCGCTTCATCGGCAATTGCGTTGATTACTGTAAATGACAACGTGCCGACTGCAAGGACGGCAGATGTTGCTATGCAAGTTATGATTCTGGTTGAAAATTTTCTTTTCATTTGTCTCTCCTTATCCGGCAAATTTCAAGTAACGATATGCGTTACTTATCTATCATACAATTGTAACATTCCATAAAGAGAATTTCAACAAATATGGCACGAACGGTCAAAAAATGGCGGCGAATGGTATAATTACCTTCGCCGCCTGACTATAAAGAATGATTACTTATCAAAACCGAGCAATTTCTTCGTTCCTGCTTTTTCAAGCGCAACTGTCAGAAGCACGCCTGCTATAAGCCCTACAGCGCCCTGTATTGCGTTTCCTAAAATGCCTGCCGCCGCTGTTGCTACGTTGCTGTAAAATATAATATCATAAACGAAGTAGCCTGCCACCATAATTATTTCTGCCACAGCGCCGCCGATTACCTTGCCGACAAGCGACTTGAAATAAGAGCCGTTCATAAAGCACTTTGCAATGTAGAATGCCGCTACTGCCATAAGTGCCTTGATTATCAGCGTTGCAGGCGCATAATAAGCATAACCTGTAAGCAGATCCGCCATCGCAGAGCCTATGCCTGCCGCCGCAACTCCCCACGGCGAGCCGATAAGCCATACCGATGTAAGCACCATTACATCGCCGAGATTTACATAGCCCTTTAGCGGCATAGGTATCTGTACCACCATTGTCGCAACACAGGTAAGTGCGGCAAGCACAGCTGCCGTAACCATTAATGTGAGATTTTTTGTCTTTACCATTTCTGTCTTCTTTCTTTTGTATTTGGCTTATTTGCCTTTTTTCATATCATTGGCGGAGTAAACGACCTCCGCATAGATAGCCGCAATAATTCTGTACAGCTCGACCGGTATCGTTTCACCGCTGTTGAGCATTACAAGAAGCGCCGCCGTGCTGTCGTCACGGTAAACGGGAACGCCGTTCTCGTCTGCGATATTTATAATCTTCTTCGCAAGCTCGCCAAGGCCGGACGCTACCACGACCGGAGCATAGTTAAGGTCGGGATTGTACTTAAGCGCCGCCGCAGCCTGCTTTCCTAAATTACGCTTGGACATTAAGACCCTTCCTCCTGTCAATTATTTTCGGGAAAACCTCTGTCAGCACATGAGGCTTTCTCAGCACCGCAGTTTCAAATTTTGCGGGCTTATAGCCGATATTCCTTATTATAAGGTCAATTTTATCGCTAAGCCTTTTTATCTTGAAGCCGAACTTTTCGGGATAAAGAAGCGACAGATTGATATTTTCACCCAGTGCGTACATATCGACCTCAAAACGTCCTATAGATTCAACGTCAAATGTCAGGAACAAGTGATAATTCTTCTGTCCGACAGGCGTGTTGTTGGGGTTGTTCTCATCGTTATCGACCCACAACTCGCCGAACGCCTTTGTATCCTCGATCTGCAACGGCAGGATATAGTGCGCAAGAGGTGTGAATACACCCGGTGCATTGAGAAGGCTCTGCAGAAGATTTGACGCATTGAAATCGTCCAGCGACTGAATAGCCTCGTGATTTATATTCTTACCGATAAAATCGGTCAGCTTATCAAGAGTAGACGGTGCGGAAGGGATATTGCTCGAAGGCGGCAGTTCCTTACGCTGTGCCATCTCATTTACTATATTGGTGAAAAACTCAAAAAGCGTGTCACGCTGAGGTATATCCGGCATTTCACGGAGAATCTCGTTGAGATAATCGACAAGTGCCGCCATATCCTTGATCCCCTGAAAATCACGATGTACCGCAGGAATAATCTGTCGGCTGTCAGTGCCTGTCAGCATTGCCATTATTATATTCTTAAGTGTCTGCAATCCGGATTGTTTTCCTTCATCAAACGGCGATGTCAGAAATTCCAGCTTATCCCTGGACAAATCCAGCTCCGCAAGATAGCTTTCATCGGATAAATGTGACTTAATAAACAAAGACAGAGATAATTTTTCAGCTTTATTGTCAAAAATGCTTAAATAGTCTTGATTTTCGGACTGATTTAGTGTATTATTATAACTATTAGGAATATCCGACATCTCGCTGAGCTGTTTTTTGCTGAAAATCTTTTTAAGAAGATTTCCAAATGCAACAGACAGCTCCCTACGCATATCGTCAGACGGAATATATGCAAGGAGATTTGCAAAGCTCTCCTTGAGCATACCGTTGTTGGTGTTGTAGCGTGAAAGATTATGTATTATGAGCGGAATGAACGTCTGTGTTCTTTCATCGTTCAGAAGACTTGCGGAAACGTCCTTCAGCAGTGCGAGCGTTTCACTCTTGAGCGGCTCGAACATATCAGCCGCACTACTGCTCTTCCATTGTGAAGACAAATCGGAGAGCTTGCGGGAGAGCGACTCGTTCGGTGAAAAATATTCGGACAGGAATTTGAGATTCGCACCGAGTGCATTAAGTATCTCCTGCTTGTTTGACGAATAGTTGAGTGCTTTCAGTAGCTGACCGATACTTTCTTTTATATCGGGGCTTGTGGTGGTCTTGAGGATACCGTGAAGCAGCTTGTAAAACTCATCACCGCTGAACATCGTGTTCTGCTTTTCCTGGTTCTGAATCTCACGGACCAGCTTTTCGGGAGCAAGATAAAAGCTCTTGATAAGCTCATCCATATCGTCGTAAAGCTCTGTGTAACCGTTGATCATCGTCTGCTCGAGCAGATCCGAACTTAACAGGTTCTTGAGCGTTTCGACCGCCATAGTGGGATCTTTTATCTGAACAGTAAGCGGAGCGAGATTCTTTCTGCCCATCATCATAGCGGCGGCGGAATCGTTATCCTGCGCCGTAGATGCTTTGATAGGCTGAGCAAGCTCGACCATATCAAACGGTTCTATATTACCGTCATACTGCCGGTTAGTGAACGAATAGCTCTTACTGTTGGAAACAGGAGCCGTAATCTGTGGAATGTTGGGCATATATATTTCCTTTCAGATGCACATTTTAAAGCCGTGCATCGCATTGCTTGACTTTAAGTTTAGCACATTTCAAGGGATTTATCAATATCAATCTTACGATTGTAAAATAAAAAAATCAGGGAAAGGCGGTTTTGTATATGGCAAAGGTTGAACCCGGCATGGAATCCATGCTCGAAATGTACATATTTGAAACCAATACGTTGCTTGAACAGCTCGATGAAATTCTTCTCAGAACAGAGGATGCAAATGTATTCTCGCAGGAGGATATCAACGAGATATTCAGAATAATGCACACAATCAAAGGCTCGTCTGCAATGATGGGATTTGAAAATCTCCAGCATCTTGCGCACAAGGGCGAGGATATGTTCTTTGTAATAAGGGAGAAGCCCGAAATTGCGAAGGATGCACATTTTGTATATGAACTTATATTTGAGGTTTCCGATCTATACAAGGCTGAAATCGAGTATATACAGAATTCGGGGGATGACGACTATACGCCTACCGACTTCTCGGAAACGTTCAAAAAGCTCGAAGACGCAACGGAAAGATTAAAAGCAATGGAAAGCGGTGCCGCTCCTTCGGAAAGCGCTCCTGCGGAAAGCGCTCCTGCGGCAAAGCAGGAAGCATCTGCCGCTCCTGCAGGAAGCAACGTTGAGGGAAGCATGACCGTCCGTGTATTCTTCGAGGACGGCTGTAAGATGGAGAACCTCTGCATCGGCGGCGCGTCGTTCGACGTGGCCAGCG
>CAJJPW010000001.1 GCA_905193725.1 uncultured Eubacteriales bacterium | reverse complement strand
CAGCCTATGCAGCGGCAGCCAGAGCCACTGATTTTACAGGGCTTCCTCCCACTTGCACTTTTGTGGGCACAGCCGAACCTTTTTTTGACGAAACAGTGCAATATGTTAAGGCCCTTCAGCGAGCAGGTGTCAAGGTATTTTTTCGGCAGTTTGAAGGCTGTTACCATGCTTTTGATCGCATGGCACCTGGCTCCCAAAAGGCAAAACAGGCAATTCATTTTCTTTTAGAATGTTATGAGTACGCTGTAGAAAACTTTTTTGCATGGCAGACCTGATGAAGTGCTCATCAGAAGTTTTATCCTTTAATGCGGTGTAGGTGAGACCCTTTCTTTTACATACCGATCTATGTCTTTCTCCTTTAAAATAGTAGCCTTTCCTTTCGGGTTTATACCTATCCAAATTCCCGACTTGCGTGCTACATCATTGAACATCGCCAGTGCAGAGAGTTTTCCAAATCCATTTGTTTGGAAAAAAAGTTTTCCCAATCCCAAACGGACAAACCCTTTCAGCAATTTTTGAATACCATCTCGCTTTTCCCCATAAAGTATGACATAATAGGAATAACTTATTTTTTGAATTTGCCGCGTCGGTTTGGAGGAAGAGAGGGTTATCGTTTATGAAACAAAAGAGTGATATCCAGCGAATTATTCTGATTATTTTTGCCGCTTTTATCATGGCGCTGAACATTAAGATTTTCGTCCGGGCAGGAGATATGTTTCCCGGTGGATTTAACGGCCTTACGCTGCTCATCCAGCGCACCGCTTCTCAGTACCTCCACGTGGAACTTCCCTTTACGCTCATCAATTTGTTGCTCAATGCGATTCCTGCAGTCATCGGCTTTCGATTTCTCGGCAAGCGGCTCACACTGTATTCCTGCCTTATGATCGTCCTGACCAGCATCCTCACCGATGTGCTTCCCTCCTTTGAGATCACTTCCGACCCACTGCTCATCAGCATCTTTGGCGGCATTATCAACGGAGTGGCTATCTGCATTTGTCTCTTTGCTCAGGCCACCAGTGGCGGGACGGATTTTATCGCCATTTTCTTTTCCGAGCGCAAGGGCATCGATACGTGGAATTACATCTTTATTGGCAATGTGGTCATGCTGGTAATCGCGGGACTGCTGTTTGGCTGGGACAAATCCCTGTACTCCATTATCTTTCAGTTTGCCTCCACGCAAATCCTTCACATGCTATATAAGCGCTACCAAAAACAAACGCTGCTTATCATTACCGACCATCCCAATGAAGTCTATGAGTGTATTCGAAAAAATACCAATCACGACGCCACTCGATTTAGTGGCGTGGGTTGTTATGAAGGCCAGGAAAAGCACCTGCTCTACTCTGTGGTGTCTGCAGAAGAGGCCAAGCATACAATTGACTCCATCCGCAGAGTGGACCCTAAGGCATTTATCAACTGCATGAATACCAAAGAGCTCTCCGGAAGATTTTATATTCCCCCTAACAATTAAAGGAGCCAGCCTCTATTCTCCCTGCGTAATCAAGGGAAATTGCATAGTAAATACCGTCCCATGCTTCTGATTTGCCTGCACTTCAATTAACCCCCCGTGCTCTTGGACGATGGACTTACATAGATATAGGCCCAATCCATTTCCCGCCTCTCTCTTGCTAAAAAACAGGTCAAACACATGGGGCAAATCCTCTTTGTCAATTCCCTGGCCCGTGTCCTTCACAGCCACTATCGCCTTGTCTTCCTGTTGTGCGAGAGAAAGAGTGATAGAGCCTTCTTCCGGTGTGAAGCTCACCGCGTTATACAGTAGATTTTGCAGCACGCTTTTTAATTTGACATCATCTCCCTGTATCCAAAGCGGCCCTTGCACATCTCTTTTCAATCGAAAGTCAATTCCTGCCACCTCTACATCTGGCAGGTTGGTTTCATAAAACTGCTGTACTAATTGGGTAAGGTCCAGGGGCTTCCACCTAATAGGCTTTGCCTCCTCAATGGTAAACTGCTGGATTTCTTCCACTTGCTGGCGCATATCCTCTATCTTTTGATGAATGGTTTTGAGGTATCCCTGTGTCTCCTCATCTAATCCCACATTTCCCTCTTCTACTAGATGGGCGAAGGTAGAAATGGAGGAGATTGGCGTTTTGAGGTCATGGGTGAAACCCGCCAATAACTGTCGACGCTCGGTTAAAAGCGTAGTGAGGTTTGCCGTTTTTTGCCGTACTTCTTCTTGCAGATGATACGTCAAATGTGCATTGCGTCGAACCAGCTCTAAATTTCTCATCACCATTCTCACTGCAAAACATACCACTAACAAATATGCGCCCCACTCATCCGGCCAGGCGGTATATGCTGGCTCATACCTCCCTAGCATGACAGCTCGGGCGATCAGGGATACACCATATATGCCCATTCCACAGAGAATCCAAGTGTTTTGACGGCGTGCTCTTCCTGCACCTCCCATTAATACTAGCACTAACAATGTCATGGAGAAAATAAGTTTATACCAATAGATAATTTGACCATAAATTGGTGCAAACGCAGGGATCCAATTGAGTACAGCCAGAGGAACCAGCGCTCCTAGCAGGACAAATCCTCCTGCCAAAGCCAGCAGAACATTTGTCCATTTAGGCGGTTTTCTAAAGCACAAGAGCAATGTGATTTTCGCCACACACAAAAGACCAAAGAGGGCCATGGAATCCTCCAGAGCGTATAGCGGCTGAATTAGCGGCATACCAAATCTGTGGAAAAACGGATAGCAGATTCTCAAGGCAAAGGAAAGGGTAAGTAGTCCAAACCAGAGAAACAGTTTGTTTTCTCTATGAGTTCCCACCCAAATCCCAGCGGAGAAAAGTGCTATAGATAGAGAGGAAAAGCAGAACACACCGTATAGGAGCAGGCGCGAAGATACCAATTGATCCACTGCATTTGGTGTACCAATCGCTGGAGGATAGGTGATGCCACTGTAGTAATGGCTATAGTTGGCTGTCTGTATGACGACCTCTGTGAGTCCATTGACGGAGATGGGGACAATAGTGTCTTGCACACAGGGAGTATAGGGCGATATTGAGCCAACGGCCTGTACCAACTGGCCATTCACATAGATTTTACTGGCACAGAACACCTCTGGCAGCAATAGATCATATTCCCCTTTCTCTCCCTGGAGAAGCAGTCGATATGTCGCTACTCCATAGGGAGAATTTTCTTGACCCAATGAGGAAAAGCTAAAATACTGGCCAATGTAGATTGGCGTAGCTTCGTACTGGGATAATTCAGATGGTTCTGCTATTACGCCCGGGTAAATTTCCCAACCCTCCACCAGCCAAATGATCTCTTGGTTTACTAACTTTTCCTGGTTCAAATATGCTACCCCGCCTTGCGTAACTGGCGCTCGCTTGATATACTTATTGTCGTAATGATAAAGTAAAAAACACATTCCTGCGGCAGCGATACATGCTATCATGAGCGCTACCAAATGGCTTGCTCTTTTGGTTTTTTTCATTTATCTACCCTCAAAATGTACACTTTTTTGGAAGGGGGCTTATCCCACATGCCACAGCTAAAACCAATAATATCTAAAACGCTATTTGCGCTTTTATTCGTTTTAGCAATTCTTCTGTGTTTCTCCCCTGCTGTTAGTATCGCAACTGCCCAAGAGCCGGAGCGGCCAAGTAATCAGGTTGCCACTTTCGAAGAACTCAAGCAGTGGTTAGAAGCCCATATGAGTACAGGGGGAACCGTAAGCCTCACAGATGATATTACCATTCCCGAAGAGGAAACTTACTCCTATATCAATAGCCGCTACGGCAAACACATTCACATCGATGTGGGAGACCATACGATATACGTACAAGGCCATTTAGAACTATGGCCCTATCTTTCCATCACCGGCATGGGTGGAACAGAGGGGATTCTCCATGTTCTCCCCGGTGGCCGGCTAGATATGACGGCTATATCCGTCTCTGCTTCTACTCCAGATTCCATTGCCATCGTTCAAAAACCTGGCGCAATTCTCATACGTTCGGATATGGGCTTTGGGGATTTCCCGCCCTTTTCCTGCCAAGGGCAAATCATCACCTCTCAAGCTATCGTTGCGGAACCTTCTTTCATATATCGTCCCGAAAAACTTCCCACAGTAGTGGTTGCCCCTGGAGAGACTTTTACCTCTTCCCTGCTGCCCAGCACAGTGGATTCTGATTGGTACGACGGCATGAGCCAACACAGCGGGCCTTTACTTGTCATTTGGGATGCAGAGACATTTCCATCCAAAAACGAGCGGACCATCGTCAGTGGCAGTTATCCAGCAGGATATCTTCCCTTCCGGGATGCCAGTATTAATTGTTTGGTGGTATTCGCCCAGGAAAACGCCCCTGTTTTTTTAAACAGCTACGCCTCTCTCTATTCAGGAACCACCATCATACAGCTAAATTCTCTATCGCCATTCGATGGAGAGGCGACTTTGGAGGGTTCCTATGACGGAGAAAATTGGGAATCCATCGAGAACCAGACTTTTGCAGAGGGCCGGGCACAGTGGCAAATTTTTTACTCACAAGATCAGACCCCCTATCGGTATTTCTCCATCATGCAACAGAAATCCGATGGGAGCATTGTATATTCCGATACATTAGAGCTCACAGAGGAAAATACTCTCATCGCCTCGGACATTGGTGGCGGTAGAGGGGGGGAAACCCCACCCAACGAAGGAGAGGATCAGCTTCCACCTCTTCAGGAGGCTCCTCCTCCCGTACAGGACTCTACACAGGAAGAGCCCGTTCCTTCTGCCAGCAGTGAGCCCATTGCCTCACCAACGGAGTCTACTGCTTCACCAAAAGAACAGACAGTATCTGGCGGCCATACTACCCTAACGCCTGAAGAGTCTGCTCTTTCCACACCGGAGGTGTCGTTATCCCCTGATTCTTCTGCCTCTTCTGCTGAGGACATTGATGGTCAGCTGGGAAAAGACGCATCCAGTGCTTCTTCTTTGGAAGAGCCAACTACTCCACAGCAAGAAACACACGCCCCAGATGACTCTACTTCTATGCCTACTTGGCTGCAAATTCTCATTGGCATCGCGATTTTATTGGTCATTTTAGTAAGTGTGCTATGGTTTGCTCTGAGAGTGTCTAACACGCGCTCTCATAGAATCTCCTCCAAATGATTCGATCACTATCTTCCTTTCCCTTTATTGGGGAGAAAAGAAATATCCCTTTCTAGGTACCGTCTGGATGTAATTCTTCTCTGGGCACAGGGCCACTAATTTTTGCCGTACCGTAGCCACTGCCACTTGCAGATTGTGTCTGCTGCCCACCATAGGGGTCTTCCAAACTCGATCATACATCTGTTCATAGGAAAAAACTTTTTCCGGGTTACGCGCCAATAGACAGAGGATATCAAATTGTAGGGCTGAAAAATCCCCTTCTCTCTGCCCATAGCGCACAATGCGACGCCCTACGTCAATGATCAATTTTCCAAAGACCAGTATTTCATCTGGCACTTTTCCATTGTCCTTCATCCTGGCTTGAATGCGGAGCTCTAGTTCTACTATATCACATGGTTTGGCCAGGAAATCGTCCCCTCCCACCTGAAAACTCTTAATTCGGTTTCCAGCTTCTGCCATGCCAGAGAGAAAAATTATGGGGACTCGGCTGATTTCTCTGAGTCGCTGACAAAACTCAAAGCCATCCATATCCGGCATATCGATATCTAAAATAATGCAGTCAATCGTAGCATGGGATAGCGTTTTGAGAGCCTCCCGTGGATTTTCACTGCAAAGCACCTCGTTACCTCTTCGAGAAAAATAGGCCTTGTTCGCATTTAAAAAATCCCGATCATCATCCACAAAAAGAAGTGTTGCCATCAGCTTCCTCCTTTTTCCCATATTACATATAAAATTTATTATATCATATAAATATTCCCGTTGCTCGCCACTCCCATGCAAAAGTGATCAGCGAATGGTCAATCAGCAAACGCCTAAACAAAGTGTAAAATTTGCTCTTTTTGTAGATATTTACATATCATCTGATAGTCATTCCTAACTCACATATTTTCCGTTCTAGCCGATTAGTCCATGTGCCAGCCTGCCGCTGGTTAAGTTCTCTCCGCTAACCACTTTTGATCTAGCATAATTCTTCAGCCTTATATCTGTCCCCTTTTTGGCGATTATACTCAAATACCCTTTATAGTCCAGTGCGATTTCTTTTGCTTGAAGGGGTTTTCGCCCTTAGTTTCTCCCAGATAGGCGCAAAAATACAGGTTCTCATTCTCATTTTCTACAAACCCGGTAAACCAACAGTCCACCACAACGCCTTGCGCCTTGCCCGTCTTTCCGTTGACCAAATAAGGGGTCTCATGGGATACCAGCATAACCTGTTTCAATTGGCTTTTTGTCTGTTCAAGAATTTTCCCCAAAAGGCCACCTGTTTTGATTCATCTACTCTATCTATTACCAGCCCAGCAAAAGGCCAATGACATGTACCAACATGGCCACTACCCAGGCAATTAGGCATTGCGCTACCACCACGCCAAACGCCCATTTGCCGCCCAGTTCCCGTTTGACAGAGGAAATCGCTGCCACACAGGGAGTATAGAGCAGTGTAAATGTCAAAAAAACCATAGCCGTTAGCGGCGTAAACATGGTGCTCAAAGCATCTGTTGCGCCACCTAAAAGTACTACTAATGTTGAAACCACACTCTCTTTAGCAGTAAAGCCCGTGATCAGCGCCGTAGAGATCCTCCAATCCCCAAACCCTAAAGGCGCAAAGATCGGGGAAAGCCACCCGCCAATAGTCGCCAACAGGCTGTCCTGTGAATCTGCCACTACATTGAGGCGTGCGTCAAAGGTCTGGAGGAACCAGATGATGATTGTCGCCACAAAGATGATGGTAAATGCCCGAGTGATGAAATCTTTGGACTTTTCCCATAGCAGCTGTCCTACATTTTTGGCGCCAGGCATCCGGTAGTTTGGAAGCTCCATCACAAAGGGCACTGGCTCTCCTTTAAATTTCGTCCCCCTCAGCAATAGCGCGTATAAAATGCCCACGATAATTCCCATCACATATAGCCAGATCATCACCAGCGCGCCGTTTTTTGGGAAAAATGCGGCGGTGAATAGAGCATAAATGGGCAGCTTAGCAGAGCAGCTCATAAAGGGGGTGAGCAATATGGTCATCTTTCTATCCCTCTCAGAGGGCAACGTCCGACTGGCCATCACACCCGGCACTGTACATCCAAACCCGATGAGCATGGGCACGATGCTCCGGCCGGAAAGGCCGATTTTCCTCAGCAGCTTATCCATCACAAAGGCCACACGCGCCATGTACCCACTGTCCTCCAAGATCGACAGGAAGAAAAACAGCGTTACGATAATGGGCAAAAAGCTCAGCACACTTCCTACGCCGGCGAAGACTCCATCGATAATCAGCGAGTGCACCACAGGGTTGATACCGTAAGCCGTCAACCCCTGGTCTACCACGCCGGTGAGCCATCCAATGCCCATCTCCAGCAAGTCGGAAAGGAATGTGCCTATTACACCAAAGGTCAGCCAAAACACCAGCGCCATGATGGCGATAAAGGCGGGAATTGCCGTGTATTTTCCCGTGAGTATTTTATCCATTTTCACGCTTCTGGCGTGTTCTTTGCTCTCCTTGGGCTTGACAACAGCAGCACTACATACCTCGCCGATAAACTGAAACCGCATGTCCGCAATGGCAGCCGCCTGGTCCATTCCCCGCTCCTCTTCCATCTGTTTGATGATGTGTTGCAGTGTATCCTGTTCGTTTTGATCCAGATCTAGTTTTTCAAGGATGACCTGATCTCCCTCTGCCAATTTACTGGCCGCAAAGCGCACAGGGATTTGCGCCCGTTTGGCATGATCTTCAATCAAGTGAATGATGGCGTGCAGGCATCGATGAATGGCTCCACCGTGCTTATCCGGGCTGCAAAAGTCCATTCTACCTGGACGCTCTTGATACTGCGCCACGTGAATGGCGTGGTCTATTAGTTCCTGAATTCCCTCATTTTTGGCAGCGGAGATGGGAACCACCGGGATGCCCAACAACGCCTCCATCTCGTTGACGTGGATGGCGCCTCCGTTTTGCCGCACTTCATCCATCATGTTCAGCGCCAACACCATGGGGATATTCAGCTCGATGAGCTGCATGGTGAGATATAGATTTCTCTCGATATTCGTCGCATCCACGATGTTGATGATTCCCTTGGGCTTGCTCTCCAGCACAAACTGCCGGGTAACCAACTCCTCACTGCTATAGGGGGACATGGAATAAATGCCCGGCAAGTCTGTCACCAGCGTATTGGGGTGGCCTTTGATCACCCCGTCCTTTCTATCCACCGTAACCCCTGGGAAATTTCCCACATGTTGATTAGACCCTGTCAGTTGGTTAAACAGGGTAGTTTTGCCACAGTTTTGATTCCCCACCAATGCAAAGGTCAGTGTCTCCCCGCTAGGTAGCGGCATTTCATCCGCCTTGGAGTGAAAAATACCGCTCTCTCCCAGACCTGGATGGTTTTTGGGCGCTTTGGACGGCTTTTTCCGATCCTCCTCCTTCCAATCGTGGATATCTGCGATCTCTATCTTTTCAGCATCCGCTAGCCGAAGTGTCAATTCGTAGCCGTGAATTCTCAGTTCCATGGGGTCTCCCATGGGGGCCAGCTTCATCATGGTCACAATCGCGCCAGGAATCACGCCCATATCTAAAAAATGCTGCCGTAGCGCACCTTCTCCGCCCACGGATAGGATGGTCGCACTTTTCCCTACCGGCAATTCTCTCAGCGTCATAAGATTTCCCCCTCTATCTTCCGCAACATCTATGCCTCTTTTTTCTCCATTGTATGGATTTCCCAAACTCCAAGTAGACCCGATTTTCCCGCGCATTTTTCTGGATTCTGTGCTGGCATTTTTCCATAAGCGCCCTTGGACTCTAATGTCCGATTTTCTGATCAGTCGTTCATGCATATGCCCTTGTATGAACTCCTGGTACTTCACTTCTCAGCCGTTTCTCACAGTTTTTCGCATTTCCTACAGCAAAAAAGATATCGTTTTTCAGGGATACTACTTTGCCACTTGGAGTAATCCATTGCAAAAATCCTCTTTATACATATTACCATATTCGCGTTCAATGCGCTATAATCATACCCAATTTGACTATTTTAGGCAATAGAAATTCTTAGCAAAAAACAACTACATTTTATAATCTCTGCACAAAATCTCAAAAAGAACGGCCCTTTTCAGCCGTTCTCTGTGAATAGATATTTTAACATCATCTATCTCTCGCGCAATCCTATTTTTCTATTTCGCCTTTTCGATGTGCACCTCCGTCGCCTCTCGCCTTTTAGCCAGCCAAGTAAGTGCCATGCTTGCCACCATAATGAGTACCTGAGATACCAGTACCGATGTCCACGTCCCCCATATTCCTAGAAAATGGGGAAGTATGAGCAAAGACAGCAGTAACAGCACTGGCTCCCCGTAGATCAGCAAATAGGCAAACACATTTTTTTCAGTAGCGTAAAAATAGGATGTGGTGATCCGGGAGAAACTGGCAAAGAGAAACCCTGCAATAAAGATGGGCAATGCGCTGGCCACATCCTGTACTACCTGTTCTGAAGCGCCAAACAGCCTTGCTGCATCGCCCCTGGTCAGAAAGATGGTGATCATTAGCACGATGGCCACCCCTGCTGCAAATCGATACGCCAGGTTTCGAAAGGCTTTTGCCTTTTTCAGGTTGCCCTCCCCATATGCCACGCTGATCAGCGGTTGGCTTCCATCGCTCACCCCCTGCAGGAGCAGCAAAACCACACAGGAGATGTAACTGATCGCCGCATAGCAGGTAACAGCCTCCGCTCCTCCAAAAACCACTGCGCTTTTGTTGACCAAGATGAGAGTGAGGTTAGGAGAAAATGTGAGCCCAAAAGGGGATAGGCCAATGAGGAGTATGTTTTTCACCAATGACCGATTTTCGCCAGAAAGCTGCATGTGCTCACCTCTATTTTTTCGCACCATGAATACCAGACAGACCGCAAAAGTAACTGCCTGCCCGATTACCGTCGCAACAGCAGCGCCCATCATCCCCCACTGAAATACCCACACAAATAGGTAATCCAGCAGGATATTGGTCAAAAATCCGGAGATCATCCCAATCATGGCCGTAATTGAGCTTCCCATATTTCGGATAAAAGGCACTACACCAGTACCCAGCACCTGAAAGATCGTCCCGTAGGTGATATACCGGATATATTCGTCTGCCAGCGTTAGAATTTCTCCTTCTGCACCGAATACCTGGAGGATGGCCCTTCCTCCCAATAAAAACAGTGCCGTTAACAAAACCCCAAAGGCGACTAACAGGGCCATAGAAGTCATCAGGTATTTGTTCTTCCCCTTTTGATCGTCAGCTCCCTTGCAGATGGAGTATCGAACAGCACCTCCCATGCCGATTCCCGTGCCCACTGCCTGCATAAATGCAGTGATGGGATAAGCAATGTTGATGGCAGCTAGGGCATTATCTCCCAACGCGTTCCCCACAAAAAAGCCATCCACAATTGCGTAAATGCCAGATAGTGCAAAGGACAACATGGAGGGAATCACGTATTTGTAAAAATCTCTACTGATTTTCATTTTGCCCTTCTCCTTTAAAGTACTTTAGATAAAGCGCAGTGTTTTCCAGCAGTGCCTTTCGACGCTGTTCCCCTAATTTTTCCCAAGCTGTCTGTTCACAAAACTGTAAGTCTTCCATTACCCGCTTTACAAATTTGCGCCCTTCTTTCGTCAGATAAATCGCCTTATTTCTTCTATCTCTTTCCATAGATTCTAAATATACCCAATTCTTTTTCTCGAAGTTCTTCAAAATAGAGTGAACAGTTTGCTTGGGGAGTGTCCACTGATCTCGAAGCATTCTTTGGGTGCAGAACTCCTCTTCATCCCAAAGCGATACAAATATGAGCAATTCATAATAGGATAGATGATATTGTTTCGCCCAATCCTCGTAAGCTGCATTGGTTTTGCACCACAGTGCGTTATACTGCTTAATTTCCTTCGAAATATTAGATTTCATACGTCCTCCAATTAGTCTGTTTTCAGACTAATTGTACTCAACTTTACGCTTTTTGTCAAGTTTTTCGTGTTTGCTTTTGAAGCAGCATCCTTCAAAATTTATTAAAGTTAATTTTTAAATACCTTTATTTTAATTTTCCACTTTGGATAATTTCATAAAAAAAAAACGGTCTTCCGACCGTCTGGCAATTTTTACTGGCTTTTGCCTAATTTGTGAGAGAATAAATAGATATTTTCTATTTTTATTTTATCAAAGGTTTATTGCTTAACTCTATTATATTATCTAAAGTTAAAAAAAACAAGAAAAAATTTAAAATTATTTCACTTATGTTAATATTTTTTAACCTCTTCTCTGCTTTTCGTGCAAATCAGCCTCATCATTGCAGTTTTACTTCACTTATGTTAAGATAAAAGAAAAAGCGGGTATGCTATTTATGAAAAAATATCCAAAACAGGCGGAAATATTAAACAAATTGCTGTTAGAAAAAAATATATCCAAGGCGTCTCTGGCAAAACAGACGGGGATTTCCCCTGCCTCCATCACTTACTACTGTAATGGAGAAAAGATGATGAGCCTTTCCAACGCCACCAAAATAGCCTCTGTTCTAGGGGTTTCTTTAGATTATCTAGCTACAGGGCAGCCACAACACTCAGGGCACCTGATGGTTACGGAAGAGGAATACGCCCTGGTGAACGCCTTTCGCAAGTGGTATCTCAATTCCAGCAATCATCCCATTTTGCCCGGGAGCACTGACCACCTTTTTTTACGAGGAACCACTGGAATTGACAAGTCAGAGATGATTAAGAGGGAAGTTTTCCCTTACCTGTCATCTGTAGGGGGATTTTACACCCAAAATGTGCAGGTTCAAGGCAAATGTATTGGATATGCCTTAAACCCCGTGAGAGAAAATCAGGAGTACATCTTAATGAAAGAAAAGGATGAAGATAATAGCCAGCGTCTATTTATCTTCGAAGATGTTAATGGCCAATGGATCTTTGATCATACCATCTTTGAACAGTATGGCACTCAGTTTTTGCAGGAGAGCCTTGAGCGCCACGCTCGGCTCAATGTACTAGACCAGACAGGCGGCTTAGAACTTCTCTGTCCTAATTTCAACAAAATGCTCTACGAAGTTCTCAACACCACACCCTGTATTGGAGTATATAAATCCATAGAGAGCACTAAGATCATGGCGCAAAAAATGGCCCAGGCAAATAAATGCGCTAAAGATAGGCTGCTGTATTTAAATACTCTGACCAAGACGTTCCACGCCAAAATTTTAGACGTGACACTGGATAACGAAGAAGAAGTGCGCCAAAGCGTACAGAGTTTTGTAAAATCCCATCTATACTAAGGAGGATGCTCATGAATATTTTTGAACAAGCTTTAGAGCTGTTTGAGGCTGGACAGGATTTTGCTTTTGCCACCATCATCACACAGGATGGCTCTGCTCCCCGCTCCTCTGGCTCCAAAATGATCATCACACCGGACCAAATCTACTTTACCATCGGCGGTGGGGGCATGGAAGGCAGCGTGATTCGCATCGCCCGGGAAGAGGTGTTGGCGCACAAAAAACCAGTCATCCAATTCTACTCCTTGAAGCCCTCGGAAGCTGCCGACAGCGATTTTATCTGCGGCGGCGAGATCGAGGTGCTCATCGACTTTATCGATACTTCGGATGCCAACAACCGGCAAGTGTTTGAGGCAGCTGCACAGGCTGCAAAGGACGGCAGCATGGCTTGGCTGCTCACTGTACTGGATAACAATGAAAATGCTCCGCACGCCAGACAGTTTTGCCTTTCCCACGGGAAACAAGGCATTATCGGCCAGTTTGACGCAGAGCACTATCTGGCGCCAGAGCTCATCCAATCACCGCTGCGCACCAGTTTGCACGGAGATCAAAAAGACGGCATTCGGTATATTCTAGATCCTGTCCATACCGGCGGAACCTGCTATATCTTTGGAGGTGGCCACGTCTCCTATGCGGTGGCCAATGTGCTGCGGACGCTGGAATTCCACATTGTCGTCATCGACGACCGGGAGAAGTTCGCCAATCCCCAGCGTTTTCCTTTCTGCGACACTTTGGTGCTGCCGGAGTTTGACCATTTAGACCAAATTGAGACGGACCAAAACAGCTATTTGCTGATTATGACAAGAGGCCATATGTTCGATAAAAAGGTGTTGGAGTGGGCCATCCAGCAGGACTGCTACTACCTTGGGATGATCGGCAGCAAGAGCAAGCGGGATATCATCTACGATAAACTCCGGGCGCAAGGTATCTCCCAAGAGGCAATTGACAGGGTGCATTCCCCCATTGGGCTGAGCATCAGTGCCCAGACGCCAGAGGAAATCGCCATCAGCATAGCGGGAGAGCTCATTGCGGAGCGGGCAAAAAAATATCGCTAAACCATATTGAAAAGAGCAGGTCAGAAACCTGCTTTTTTTATCTCAAAATTTCCTGAATTTTTTCCTCAATCGCAGCGGCTTTTTGCAGTTTGGCTCCTGCAAAGGGCCGTTTTTCTTCCTCTATCTCCTGCCAGCGCTGCGCTAGGGACACGTGCTCATCCCCCACTGTGATCTTATCGGCGTAAAATACCAAAGATGCCTCGGAGATCTCCTGCGTCATCTGCTCCGTCCCCTCCATGTGGACAGCCACAATCTGGGCCACTTTCTCAAAGCCGTTTTGCCTGAGCACCTTCGCCCCTTCTTGGGCGTGGTTTTTCTGTGCCCGGCAGATATCGTGCACCAGCGCTCCGCTTCGAGTTAGCTCTAAATTGATCGGAAGGCCTTTTTTCACCAATTTCTCTGCCAGCTCCACTGCCTTGCGCGCCACTGTCTCACAGTGAGCAATCACCCTTGCGGGCGTCCGCTCTGCCTGGAGCATTCCATAGCATTCCTCCTGGGTGGGAATCTGTCTGAGGTATCGCTCCTGCATCTCTTGGTAGTCCCCCGGGGTATCCATATCCCGCAGGATATCCCCACTGCCACACTCCACCCAAAGGGCGTGACTATCGTGTCTGGCCAGCACTTCCCGTGCGCCTCCCTGCCCCCCGTAATGTAGCATTTCCGGCGCCATTCCAAAGCTCACCAGCGGCGGGTGTCCAATTTTCCCCTGATAGGTGGGGTAGACGATGCCGCTGGGATGGCTTAGCTCCTGCTGTAACAGCAGCTTGAGCACATAGGGCCTCACCAGCGTGTGATCCACAGGCAGAAAGAAGAACCCCTCGTATCCCTTATCTTGCGCGGCAGCAATTCCCGCTTGGAGAGAGGTGAACATCCCCTCATCGTACCTTGGGTTGTGTACCGCTTGGGCGCCCCAGCGCAAAGCTTCCCTTTCCACCTCTTCGCCTCGGTGTCCGGTCACCACAATGATGTCTTGGACGCCAGCATCTTTCATGCAGTCTATCTGCCTATGCAAAACGGTCTTTTCCCCTAGTTGCAACAGGGGTTTTAACTTGCCCATGCGGGAGGAATACCCCCCTGCCAGTATGATGCCCACGATTTTTTTCACAGTTTTTCTCTTCCTCCTCCCGATGTTTCGCCCTTCCATATAATTTGCCGCTTGGTCATGCCCCGGGTATCGGCTTTTTGCAGCGGCGCTTTTTTGAGCACTGGTACAATGCCCAGTCTTTCTAACGTCTTGGCAACCTGAGTGGTTTGGAAGCGCACTTTTGCCTCTTCCAGTTCCTCCCCTAGGCCACACAGGCCGATTACCATTCTGTTTTTTTCCATTTGAATGCGCACATCCTGTGCCCTGCAAAGGTCCATCAGCTGGGCTTCTACATCTGGCAGGGCCAGCCACAAGTCCTCTCCCCAAGAGAGTACATCCCCTTTGCGGCACACCACCCGACTCATGATGGGAAGCACGCTCCCACAGGGGCAATGGTCTTTGTGGTATCTGGCAATATCCCCCGTTCGGTATCGCAAGAGGGGCATCGCCCGGTGATGAAACGTGGTAACTGCCACTTCCCCGTACTGTCCTGCTGGCACCGGTTTTCCCGTTACAGGGTGGACGATCTCAAAGTAAAGATCTGCCTCCCGCAAATGATAGCCATACTTTTGGGTGCAAAACACGCCCCCGCCAAAGCAGGTCTCCGTCATCCCATAGTGCTCATACACCTGGCAGTTTAGATTCTTCTCGATCTGCTCTGCCATCTGGGAGGTGATAAAGTCCGCGCTGAGCAGCACGCCTCTTAGATCGCCCATCTCCCCCAGTCGCTTTGCACTGGAAGCTTGGCTGATCTGGTACATCTGAATGGGCAAGCCCACTGCAATATTGATCCGATGGTCTACCATGTACTCAGCCGCCCGTTCTGGGTCTTCAGCCACCCCATAAACGATGGGCACAGCGCCCATGCGCACCAGCCCTTGCCGCAACAGATCCCCCACGCTGCCTGGAGTGCTGCCTGGCATGAGAATGAGCACTTTGTCCCTTGGTCTGGTAAAAATGCTCATACCATGGGCAAAAAAATCCACTGTGGAGAGCATGTCCTCTTTGGTAAAAAAAATTCGCTTGGGATTCCCCGTAGTACCCGAGGTATTTAGTGTGACGATCCGCTCCACCTGGCCGGGATGTACACATAAAAAGGCAAAGGGATCTTCCTTTAGCTCCTCTGGATAGGTAAAAGGCACAGAGGAGAGTTCCTCCAGCGAGCTCACTGCTCCCAGGCCATTCAGTTTCTGCCGATAGCCCCTGCTGTGTTCTTTCACATACTCCATTGCCTGCTGGATTTTCTCCCACTGGTAGCGGCGAATGGCGTCTCTATTTATGGCTTTGAGGCCTGTTTTCTCCTGAATCCATCTATCTAACATGGATACCCGTTATTCTTCGTCCTGGCCACATTCGCACTCGTGGTCGTGGTCTCCGCAGCCCGTTCCCCCTTCAAAGTCGCAAATGAGCCCCAGTTCATTCCGCTCTGCCATGGGCACGGCTTTTTCCACCGATTCCCCCGCGCCATAATAGCGGGTGATTCCTGCCAAAGCCACTGCTTCAAAGGCCTCTTTTTGGATGGTACCGCATACCACTGCTTCACAGTCCAACTCCTCCAGTGGCTGTACAAAGTCCATCCCTCCTTGGTTGCCGCTGGGAATGGCCTTGATCACATCCCCTGTCTCTGTATCCATCACCAGCAGATATTTTCCCCCTTCAAAGGTGTCGCTGATCAATGCATTTTTTCCTTTTCCGTCGGCAATTGCCCCAATATACATCTCTATTCCTCATTTCTTTCTTTTTTCTCAGTGGTAGCTGGCTTCCCAGCCTCACCGCATTTGTTCTATCCCCGCAGCGTTGGCAATCTATCCGCCCAAATTAGAAATTCCTCTAATGTGCCGTGGGGGCAGGTTCCCTCCTGCCATGGTCCAATTTCGTATCCCTCTATAAAGAAGCATTTGATACCCGCCTGAAGGGCGACCAAGTCCTCCTTCACGCTGTTGCCCACCATGAGGCACTCCTCCGGCGCCAGCTGGCACGTCCTCATGAGCTCATAGTAGTAGCCCACATCTCCCTTGTGGTAGCAGGCATTCTCATAGGAGGTGATGTGGGAAAAATCCTCCTCTCTGAGCCCTGCCCATGTGAGCCGCTGCACAATAGCCCTTCTGGGGAACACAGGCGCTGTGGCCAAAATCAACTGGTAGCCTCTATTTTTCAACAGCTCTACCACCTGTCTGGCGGCAGGTTTCACCTCTTCCACTATGCTTTGCAGACCGCAAAAATCCCGGACAAAAAAATCGTCCAGCCAGGAGAGCAGCTCTTTTTCCCCTATAGGGGTATATTTTCTGATCTCTTCACATAGCAGCTTCAAGTTCGTCTTTTCCCCTATGCCGTGGTGGATCGCCCGAAAGGCCTTTAGAAAGATGTCCATTCCTTGTTCCCCCAACGAGGCGATGAGCTGGCTTTTCCTTAAAAGCTCGAAAAACCTCTCTTTAAATTTTGCCATGTGCACACACAGCAGCGTTCCATCCAGGTCAAACAGCACATTTTTCAGCATCTCATCATCCCTTCTGCCCGATGATTAAGTAGTACCCGCAGTCTCTTCCCCTAAGCGCACCCATGGTCTCACAGATCTCCTGCTCTCTGCCGTCCATGATCATCTGGGCCGTCATTGTGGTGAGATCCCAGGTTCTATCTTCCTCCAAGCGTATGGCAAACCCCTGCTCCTCTAACATGGCTTTCATCTGCTCCACAGCGTATATCCATTTGAGCGGTCCGCTATCCACCAGCTGGGTCTTGGCTCCACACACATCTGAGAAAACCAGCCAGCCCTTTGGCCGCAAAATTCGGTAGATCTCCCTCAGCACCTTTCGGGGCTGCTGACAGAGGGACAACGTGCATTCACAGAGCACTACGTCAAAACTCTGATCTGGAAATGGCGTGGCTTCGCCCCTTGCCTTCACGATATTTTCCGCTTTTCCACCCATCGCCACTGAGGGCTCCAACCCAATTGGCGCTAGCCCAAATTCCTCTTGCAGCAGAGCCAGGTGCTCGCCTGTGCCGCATCCAATGTCGCACAGCTTGGCCCCTTTGGGAAGATCGCAACGCCCTAGGGCATATCTGGTGATCTCATATCCCCCGGGATGGAAGAACGAGCCCTGACATCTATCGTAATATCCCATCTATTTCACCTTAAAATATAGCGCAGGCAAAACGGCATGATCTTGCCCTCATGGTAAATGTGCAAGCTGCAATGGCGCAACCGGTTGATGTCCACTGTATAGGCATCCTGAAAGGCCATAGCCGTAATGGTAAAGCCATGGGATTTGAGCCGGGAGTAAAATCCCTCCAGAGAGGTAGTATCCACCTCCTGATCTATGGATTCTTCCCGCAGCCACCTTCTGGCCACGAACTGGCGATTTTTCAGCACCGCCTCCATCGAGGGCAGATGACTTTTTTTGCTTTCCTCTTGGTCCGTTTCTTTCATAGGAACAGAAAGTGGCGCTCCACAACAGCAGCCTTGATGATCTTGCAGGGCCGAAACCGCACCAGAGCAGCTGCTTTTTTCTTCTTTTTCCATTGTAACAGAAAGGGGGGCTCCACAGCAACAGCCTTGAGGTTCCATTCGCGCTCTATCCGCTGAAGCTTCTTCGCAGCAACAACCCTCTTGCTCTGTTCTATCTGTATTGTTCACAGCGACAGTAACAGGCGCGCCCTGGCAGCCATTCGTGTGTATCTCTGCCACTGATTCACAGCAACATGCTCGGTTTGTTGGCACTGTGGGTTGCTCGCAGCAACAGGAAGTGGTCTCTTCTCTATTCTCCTCCGTGTGTTCTGCTAGCACATCACAGCCGCATCCCTCTTGACGTGTTTTGGCCCCGGTGGTGTCGCAGCACTCGCGCTGAGCAGCATCTCTCGTGTCAGTTGTATCACAGCAGCATTCTTGTCCATCCACCATGATGGGTGCACCACAACAGCAACCCTCCTGGGTATCTGCCATAATAGTGGCGCCACAACAGCAACCCTCCTGCTCTGCCCGCTTTTGCTCTCGCTGTCCCTTGGTCAGCGACAAAAGGCCGTCCGGCATGACAATAAAGTCCCCGTGAAACCCGCACATGGGGTGATCACAGCTGGAGAGTGCAAAACAGTCTGGCGATATTCCCGCCTGTTCATTCAGCGCGCGTATCAACTGGGGTATGGTGTAGCGCATGTCGTCCGTAGGGGCTTTTGGGTATCTCCCAAAATAGCTCACCGGCTGGAAGTGCACCCCCCTTACGGCGGGAGAAGCCGCAATGGCAAAGGAGATGATCTCCCCTATCTGCTGCGTGTTGACCCCGGGCACTAAAGTGGGCACCAGAGTAACCCCTAGGTTTGCCGCTCCACAGTTCTCAATGGCCTTGCACTTAAGGTCTAAAAGGGCCTCTCCCCTCGTCGCACGATAGACGTCGTCATCCACTCCGTCAAACTGCATAAATACAAAGGAAAGCCCTGCTCTTTTTAGCCGCTGTGCCAGCGTAGGGTCCTGTGCCAGCCGCACCCCGTTGGTATTGAGCTGGATGTACTGGCACCCCGCCTGAACGGCTCTTTTTACGATCTCCTCTAGGTCCTCCCGCATAGTGGGTTCCCCTCCCGAGAGGTGTAAAAACGTCCTCCCCTGCTCCACAAAGGAAGTAAACAGCGCTCCCAGCTCTTCTACCGATGGCTCTGGCGCGATGGCATCCTCAAAACAGTAGGCACAGTGCAGGTTGCACCTGGGGGTGATCTCCACCTCAATGCAGCAGGTGTTTTGGGCATGGCTGCTGCACAGCCCACAGGCGAAAGGACAGCCGGTTTCCTCCGGTTCCCACGCCGGCATTTTCTCAAATGTCTTCACGTCCCCCCGCCAGACTACAGTAGAAAAACTGCCGTGCTGTGGGCAGTTTTTCACAAATATCACATCCTCCCCTCTCACCTCATAGTGAGCGGGGATTTTTGCAAGACATATGGGACATAAGCTCATGGTATCTTTCATGTTATTTGTCCTCCACGCTTGCCTCTACTTTGGCAATGCGATTTTTCACCAGTTCTTCTGATAAATACACCTGCCCACATTTGGGGCATCTGGGCACTTCAGAGTGAAGCTCATGCCCCAAATAACTAAATTTTGCCTTCTTCATCTCCAGCGGGACGTTGCACTTGGCACAGATGATCTTCTCTTCACTCATAGTTTTTCCTCCAGCAATTCAAAGCACTTCTCCACCGTCTCCAACACGATCTCCTGGCAGTGGGGTGTGGGTGGGTTTCCCTTCCCCAATATATCGCAGCAGCTACAGCTTCCAAAACGCTCTGCAAACCACAAGTTGAGCTTTTGGAGTTCCTCTTTGCACGCATCTCTGGAGTCCCCGTAGAGGGCCAGCGCACAAGCTGCCCCTGTGAGCGCACCACAGGTCAGCTGGGAATAGAGTCCATATCCCAGTGCGCCCATGGCCTTCACCATCTCGGGGTTTTCCTCTCCTCTGGCATCCAGCCCTACCATCTGCATGAGAATTTGAGAACAGCAAAGTCCGCTGCCAGTTAGTTCTATGATTCGGTCCATTAATTCGTCGTTCACGTGTGTTCCCCCTCGTCTTTCCCTCTACGGCCCATTTTAGCAGGCACGTGTGGGAATTTGCTTGCCCTTTACTCGCTATCCTTCAGGATTTCCATCCGGTGAGAATAGGCATTCACCAGCGTATAGGCATCGTCGTTTTTTTGGTATTCCACCCAGTAGGTGATGATGCCAATCCGCAGATGGCCCATGTACACATCCCGTTCTGGGTCGTACAGTTTTTCTCCCGTTGCCTCGCAGTGGGCAACAGCCTGGGCCACCTCCTCTTCTAATATGAGAAAACGGTTGAGCTTTTTCATGAGCTCTGGTGAGATATTCAGCTTGATATCCGCCATTTTTTCCACTTCCTCCTTCCAGTTTTCTCCAAAGTACTGCTGCAAAATTATCTTTTTCGCGGTCAGACGATTGGCCTGCCTCTCCCCCAAGGAGGGCGGCACATAGCCCCTTCGATCCATTCCAAACACCAAATCCAAGATGTGCACACATTCTTTACCCTTATCGGCAAAGGTATCTCGGCAGTTAGTGCAATAGGTGATGTATGGATGGTTGGTCTCGCGGATTCTATTTTCTACGATTCGGTCTGCCAGCGTCAGGTTGGCTCCCACGATATGGCCTCCCCAACCGCAGCATCTGGCCTTTTCGCTGTGAAAGCGCAGCTCCTCTAGGGAAATCCCTAAGTTTTGTGCCAGCTCTCTCACTCCCTGCTGCATCCCTTTATCCTCTCTGCTGGCACAGGGGTCAAACACATTCATCACATTCCCGCTCATCTGAGCAATGGGTTTAGGAGCTCCGTGCTCGTTCATTAGCTCATAGAGGGAGATTCCCTCTGCCTCTGGGAAGAACTTTTCCATCTGCAACTTGCAGGTGGGACAGGCGTACACCATGGTAGGACTGCCAAACTCCTCCCACGTCTCTTTGATATCTGCTACCACCTGGGTATTGAGCTCTTGATTGCCACCCCAATCCGCCGGTGCGCCACAGCACCCCAGCATAATCCCCGTGTCTGGCAGGATGCTCAAGAGATATCCGTAGGTCTCGACCACATATCTGGGGTCGCTGGCCCCTAGCTGACATCCGGGGAAGAACAGATAGCCGGCTTTTTCCTTGTGTGGTGGCAGCCGCTTTAACCCCGCCTTGTGAATGCTAAAGTTCATATCCCGAATGAAAAACTCGTGATAAGCTGGGGGATAGTTCTTGTCCTGGGATTTAAAGTGCCGAAAGTCCCTTGCCATCTGCCCAATGTCGATGTTTTCCGGGCAGGCCGCTTTGCAAAAGCCGCACAGATTACAGGAGGAAATCAGCTGTGTAGTACTCTGTTTGGACGGACCGCATCGGGAGTGCAGAGAAGTGAGGGCCTCTCCCACCATGAGCTGAGGAGATTTTTGAAAAAATCCAAATAGCTCACATCCCTCACTGCACTCGGTACAGTCACAACGAAGGCAACGCCCGGTTTCTTTCACCGCCTCTTCCTGGGAGTAGCACTTTCCATTTTCCGGAATGACCAGAGGCTGCTCCTCGATTCGATCCATGTTCTTTTCAATACAGCTCTGTGTACACAGGAAGGATTCGGGAATGCCGTCCATCTTTTTGATCTTCACGTATTTTTCGATGGAGTGAGAGGCCACTGCCGCCTGGCCGATGTCCTCCACCGGCCGGGCACCCATGAGCCCTCCGCACAAAAACACACCCTCTTTTTGGGTGGCAAAGCACTGCGCATCCGTTCCCTCCAGCAGGCCAAAATCCTCTCCACCCTCTCCTGTGGCTATGAGGAGTGCGTCGAACTCGATCTCCTCTAAGGATTTGATCTCCCGATTGCATACGATGTTACAGCGGGCAAATTGCATCTGTCTCTCTATTTCCGGCAAAAAAATCTCGGGATCCATCAGCTGATGCAGCCGGCCGCCTACCTGTGCATTTTTCTCGTATAGCGTTACATCGTATTTTTTAGTGCCAAAGCGCAAGGCACAGGTGAGGCCAGCCAGCCCACCGCCGATGATGACGATTTTTTGGTTTCTCTGGGGCAGGCTGAATTTTGGCGGCGTGTCGTTGGTGGTGTAGTCCACTAAAGCCCGTTCTAGGAGTTTCAGAGACACACTGCTGTCTTTTTCCTTGCGCACACAGCCCTGCCTACATGGCTCGCCACAGACCCGGCACACAATCCCGGGAAATACCGCTTGGTTGCGGTAGGTCTTATAGGCTGCTGTAAAATTTCCCGCCTGCAGGTGTTCTACAATGGCCCGGACGTCTAAGTTAAGTGGGCAGGCACAGCTACAGGGCGGTTTTTTCCCCAATCTGCAATTATGGGCATAATGTTCGTACTCTTTTCTATCCATTTTCCCTCTTTATGCACCGGACTACACCCAAAAAGAGTGTAGTCCGGCAAATAGCTTACATTTTATTTTACAAGATCTCAGAAGATTAGTCGAGCTTCATGTATCTTCTGTTTACATCTTCTGGCACGGGATGTGCATCCAGATAGTCGATCTCATCATAGAGATCTCCACCCAGGTAATAAGGATCTGGCTTCAGCTCCTTGCCCTGTGCTTTGGCTTCCATAGCAGCTTTGACCTTTTCAGGTTTTGCAGGCAGCTCGTAAATGCGCACGCCTACCGCATTGTTAATCGCGTTAATCACTGCCACGTGGCCGGAGCTTTGGAAGTTCTCAGATGCGCCAGCAGAGCCGTGAGGGCCGTGTTTTCTGTAGCTCTCATGCCAAATCAGGTCGATATCGTCCGGCATCTCGTCGATTTCCAGAATTCCAGCGCCAACCATGGTGCTGTGTTTTTTCATATCGCTGTAATCTTCTTTGAGCGCAAAGCCCACAGAGTGGGACATGCCACCATATGCCTGGCCTTCTACACCCAACAGGTTGCCGATAACACCGATGTCTGCCACACAGGTCAGCCTTGTCACCTTGGTCTTACCAGTGGCCACCTCCACCTCAACTTCTGCCATGAAGATGTTGTAAATGACTTCGTCAAATGCCCGGCCCTCGCCAGTGTTGGCATCCAGCTCGCAGGTAATGCCCTGTGGTGTGGAGGTAGCGCCTTCGTATCTTGTGGGAATGCCCTCTGCCACCATTTCATCATAGGTGCGATAGGTGCCATCCTCTTTTTTCATTGCCGCCATGAGTTTATTTGCCGCATCGATAGTGGCATTTCCCGCATGGTAATGGCAACGGCTTCCGCCGGAGATGCCAGTATTAGGAGCTAGTTTCGTGTCATTCATATCCACTCTGATCTTTTCCAGAGGCACGTTCATCGGCCGTAACGCCTCATAGGTGTGGAGCAGCGCGCCCGCTTCTGCATGCTGTCCTACATCCTGCCATGTGTTGAAGTTCACAAAGGTTCCGTCTGGCATGAGCTCCAGCGCTACTTTTGCGTTGTCCACAGGGTCTCCAACCACATAGCCACCCATTGCCAGGCCCACGCCGCATTTCTTTTCCGCAGTGGAGTTTGCCTTGGCTCTTGCCACCGCTTCTTCGTACTTGGGCCGTAGCATATCCATCATTTCTTCCATGGGATATTCGCTAAACTCACAGCCAGTGCTATTGAGTTCCCCTGGGCGCGCGATGTTCTTATAGCGGAATTCAAAGGGATCCATTCCCAGCTCTTCTGCCATCATGTCCATAATCGCCTCGGAAGAGGTGAGCGCCTGTACTGCTGAGAATGCCCGATAAGTAGTTCCATAACCTAGGTTGGAATAGCAGGACTCTGCAATACCTAAGATGTTAGGCACATTGTATGGGAAGCCCATGAAGAAATGAGCCTTTGTGAGCAGCGATTGGATAAACTCGCTATATGCGCCTGTCTCATAGGAAATCTGATACTCCAGCGCTTGGATCTTACCATTGTCATCAGCCGCCATGCGCACATTGGCGTTAGATGGTGTCCGCTTACCAGAAATATGCTGATGTTCTGGGTAAGTCAGCGTCATATTAACCGGCCGTCCCAGTGCCAGTGCACAAGCTGCTGCCATAGCTGGGGTTGCAGGAGAAACGGAATATCCAAAGGAGCCGCCTGTCTCGTTTTCAATCACCCGGATTTTCTCATCGGGAACGCCCAGGCCAGCTGCCATCATGCCGATGATGCCGTATACGAACTGGCTCTTATATTGGATGGTGAGCATACCGTCTTCGCCAATGTACGCTTGCACTACATCTGGCTCAATGGGCAGATGCGGCTCTCTAGTGGAGTAGAAGCTTCCCTCTACTACGTGAGACGCCTTGGGCATGATCTCTCTGGTGTCTTGGCCTTTGTGATGGGGCCATTTGAGGAAGATGTTGGGGATTCCCTCGTGAATTTCAATGGAATCCGGCAGCATTGCCTCTAACTGTGTTCTATATTCTGGGAGTTGTTCAAAATCAACTTTTACTGCTTTTGCCGCTGCACGAGCGTGTTCTTGGGTGTCTGCAGCTACAATAGCAACCACGTCGCCATATTTAAATACTTTATCGTCGCAGATGATGGGCCGCTCAATTCCAGGAGCCTCAGAGCGAGGATGTCCTACAGGGATAGCGATTCGGTTGGTTCCCTTGATATCCTTAGCGGTGATAACGCCTACTACACCGGGCATCTTCATAGCCTCGGAGGTGTCGATTCCATTGATCTTCGCATGGGCAACTTCGGGAATCACCGGAGCCAACTCTAATGTATCATCTGGCATTTGCAGACGGATATCATCGCCATAGTTGGCAAGGCCACACGCTCTTGCGATACCGCTCTCTCTTCTGGGGAACGGGGTGCCGTAGGCTTTTCCGTCTTTGGGCAGACGATAGGTGATCTCTTCCATGGTCTTTTCTCCGCGCAGCACTTCTGCAGCAGCCATAACAGCGTCTACAATGGGCTTATACCCTGTGCAGCGGCAGATGTTTCTGTGTTTTTTAAACCAATCCCGAACTTCCTGTCTGGTAGGAGAAGGATTTTGATCCAGCAGGCCTTTGGCCGATACGATAAAACCTGGAGAGCAGAAGCCACATTGTACTGCACCATAGGTGTTCCATGCGACTTGCAGTGGGTGGAGGTTATTTGGCGTGCCAATTCCCTCTATTGTGACGATTTTAGAGTATTCGTCGATCATTTTCATCTTTTTGACGCAGGATCTCACCACTTCTCCATTGAGCAGCACAGAACATGCGCCACATTGACCGGAATTACAGCCGATTTTTACGCCTGTTAGACCTAAACGTCTGAGCACAGTCGCCAGTGAGTCTTTTTCCGGGTCACAAGTTACCATTCTGTTGGCACCATTGATGTTTAGCCAGTATTTTTTCAATGCCATAAATTCAATTACCCCTCTTTCATTTTTCTTGACAATTTGGTCTGTTTCAAACTACTTTTTTCCTTTAGTAAAAAAGCGCACATATACTCTTATTTTTTTCAATGGCACTTTTTAAAAAGCTTGCGATTCCTCCTTTATTCTTAATATTCTCTCACAAAAATAGGACATACACTGAAAAGATATGCTGGCAAAAAAACAAGCCGACTTTTCCCCATGGAAAGTCAGCTGTCTTCACATAAATAGTACACAAAAAGATAGACGTATCCTTTTGTCCTGTAGTAAACAACCTGCACCTTTCCAAACACGGGAGGCACCGCCGTTTCCAGCGATACCCATTGGTCTGCTGTCATAGCTTTCACCTTAAACATACAGACTCAGTGTAGATGTATAAAACAATCATAACACAAAAAAATAGATACCGTCAAGTAAGCCTTGGCACTTTTTCCATGTTTTTTTGTCCCCTTATTTTTCCCATAACAAAAGCAAAGTAAGCGTTTACTTTTTTATTACAATTCCCCCTGCCTGCTTCCCCTCCTCTCCGATAGTCTACCCTCTTTTTCCGGCGTACTGGCCCCATTTATTTTTCATTGCACTTATTTGTGGCTTATTTCTTCTCCTTATCTTCGGCACATCATTCCATTCTTTAATGATATCGGTGTACATCGGCCCATACAAAAACGCTGTGGCACAAATGCGCACAGCGCTCAAATGGGAGTTTGTTATCCCAAGAGCTTTAGGGCCGTTTGGAGACGTTTTACCGCTTCTTTAGTATTTTGTTCATCTCCAAATGCGGTGAGTCGGAAATACCCCTCTCCATTTTTGCCAAAGCCGGTTCCCGGTGTTCCCACCACATTGGCCTTCTCCAACAGGAAGTCAAAGAACTCCCAGGATTTCATTTCCCCTGGGCATTTCATCCAAATATAGGGAGAGTTTTCCCCACCTGTGAACCAAATTCCTTCCTCTTTGAGTGCCAACCCAATGACCTTGGCATTGTTTTTATAATAATCTAACGCCTGTTTTATCTGCTGCTGTCCTTCATCGGTAAATACCGCCTCTGCACCTCTTTGAATGATGTAGGGTACTCCGTTAAACTTGGTGGTCTGTCGCCGGAGCCACAGTTTGTTGAGGCATAGCCCTTCCCTCATGAGCTGCTCAGGTACCACTGTATAGCCACACCGTGTCCCTGTAAAACCGGCTGTCTTGGAGAGGGAGCAGAACTCAATGGCACATTCCCTTGCCCCTTCTATTTGGTAGATGCTCCTGGGCAGGGATGTGTCAGACACAAATGCCTCATAGGCGCTGTCAAATAAAATCACCGCTCCATTTTCCTTGGCATAGTCCACCCACTGTTTTAGCGCTTCATATCCATATGCCGCGCCTGTGGGGTTGTTAGGTGAGCACAGGTAGATGATATCTGCCTTGACAGCCTGATCGGGCAGTGGCAAAAAGCCATTCTGCTCGTTGGCGTTCATAAACGCAATGGTGCGGCCCGCCATAATGTTGGTGTCCACATAGACGGGGTAGACAGGGTCGGGCACCAACACCAAATTGTCTGGGCCAAAGAGATCTAAAATATTTCCAATATCGCTCTTGGCTCCATCGCTGATGAAGATATCGCTCACAGCTAGCTGGACGCCCATTTTCTCATAGTATCCAGCCACTGCCTGCCGCAAAAAGTCATATCCTTGCTCTGGACCGTATCCGTGGAAGGTCTCCTTTTTGCCCATTTCTTTTACCGCGTTTTCCATGGCATCGATAACCGCCTTACACAGCGGCAGTGTCACATCCCCAATTCCCAGCCGTATGATTTGAGCCTGGGGATGGCTTTTCTGATATTCCTCCACTTTTCTGGCAATGGTGGAGAACAAATAGCTCTCCTCTAAATTTGTATAATTGCGATTCATCTGCATTTGATTTTCCTCATTTCCCTATGTATTTCCAGCAACCATCTACCGGGCTAACATCCATTTTCCATGATTTCCTCACAAAGTACGCCATCGAAAACCTTCTGTGCCGGGCCGGTCATCCACACCCCTTGCTCTGTATAGCATATCGTGAGGTCTCCGCCTTTGAGCTTAACAGTCACATCTGTATTTTCTTTGCAGTGCCCACAGGCCACTGCCGCTGCCACAGTGGCACACGCCCCTGTGCCACAGGCCCAGGTCTCTCCGCTGCCCCGCTCCCACACGCGCATTTCCAGAGTGCTTTCATCAATCACTCTCACAAATTCGGTGTTCACTCGCTGGGGAAACAGAGGGGCATTTTCAAAGAGTGGCCCTATTTTTTCCAGTTCCAACTCTTGCGGATCCTCCACAAACACCACACAGTGGGGGTTGCCCATGGAGACGCAGGTGATGGCATACTGGGTATCCCCTATAGTTGCCTGGGCGTTGACAATTTTCTCTCCGGGCAGTACCACAGGGATCTCCGCAGGGGCCCATATGGCCTTTCCCATATCCACCTTAGCTCCCCAGACCTTTCCATCCTTCACAAAGAGCTCCAGCGTTTTGATGCCGCTGAGCGTCTCAATGGTGATATGCGCATTGGACACCATGTGGTTATCGTATAGGTATTTTCCCACACAGCGAATGGCATTGCCACACATCTTTCCCTCGCTGCCATCTGCATTGAACATCCTCATTTTCGCATCCGCCACATGGGAAGGGCAGATGAGCACGATTCCATCTCCTCCCACACCAAAGTGCCGGTCTGATATCCGCTGGCTGAGCTCTTCGGGGTTTTGTATGGTCTGCTCAAAGCAGTTAAAGTAAATATAGTCGTTTCCAATGCCATGCATTTTGGTAAATTTCAACATAGCCAATCCTCTCTATTCTCTATCATTTTCACTCGTTCTCATAAGTGCGAATCACACTCAGCGCCACTTCCCTTTTGGTCATTCGCATGTCCATGGCCTGTTTTTCGATATAGTGGTGTGCCTGCTGCTCTGTCAAATTGGCCTTTTGTATCAAAATGCACTTTGCTCTGCTAATCAGGCGCAAATCCTCCATCTGCTTTTGCAGTTTAAAGTTCTGTTTTTTTAGCTGGAGCAGACGATTTTGCGAGGCATTCATCCACCGAAGCGCTTGGTGAAAGGCGGCTCTGGAAAATGGTTTGGGCAGCACTACCACACCGTACTCTTCTACCTCATCACCTATTTCCTCTGCCAGTTCGCCTTTTACTAGTAGCAAAATGCCACTGGTGCTCTTTTGAGCCGCTATAATGGCTAATTCCCAGCCAAATTCATCTTTTAGTGGCGTATTGATCAGTACGCAGTCAAATTCCTGCTGTAACATCTCTCGCCGCGCCTCTGCACTGTTTTCCGCCAGATGTGCGGTGAGATTATAGGGTTTTAAGAGCTCCATGAGGCCCTGTGTCGCCTTGGCAGCACCAGATACGATGAGCATGCTTTCCACAAACCTACCGCCTTTCTGTGAATTTTCACGACTATTGGATATGCTTCTCCGCGAATTTTTTTAGCACGATTTCTGGCAGTACCTTGTGCACTAACGGGCTGTTCATCGCCACTTTGGCTGCCTGCTCTAAGCTTTGGGGCAGCATTTTTAGGCCTTCCGCCTCTCGATGGTTCAAATTCTCGTTACAGGGTGGGCAAAGCTCATATTTCCCCTCAATCCCCTCTGCTCCTGCCCATAACAGCAGTGCCAGGGCGTAATAGGGGTTGCAGGTGGAGTCGGGAGATCTGAGCTCCATGCGAATATGTCCCGGCTGGGCCGGTGGAATGCGAATGAGTTGAGAGCGGTTCCCGTGGGACCAGGAAATGTATTTGGGCGCTTCAAATTCCCCAAAACGCTGGTAAGATTCCTCTGTGGGGTTTAAAAACAGCGTGATCTCCTGGATGTGCTCCATAATCCCGGCAATAAAGCTCTCCGCCTCTTGGGAATGCTCCTGCCCCGCCTTAAAGATGTTTTCCTCCCCTCTCCAGAGAGAGAGATTGATGTGCATCCCATTTCCGCTGGCATCTTTCAAGGGCTTAGGATCAAAGCTGGCATAGAGGCCGTTGCGGGCCGCTATGGTGCGAACCACCGTCTCAAAGGTCATTAAATTATCTGCCGCCGATAGAGCGTCGCTATAGCGAAAGTCGATTTCATTTTGCCCGGGGCCTTTTTCGTGATGGGAACTCTCTGGCTGTATATCCATCTGCTCTAGGGTGAGGCAAATTTCCCGCCGGACGTTCTCCCCTTTGTCCAGAGGGGCAATGTCGCAATACCCTGCATGGTCGTGTGGGATACATGTGGGATTTCCCTTTTCATCCAGCTCAAACAGATAAAATTCACACTCGATCCCCACATTGCAGATAAACCCCAGTTCTTTGAGCCGGTTTACCGCTTTTTTCAAAATATATCTTCCGTCCCCTTCAAAATGGGTTCCGTCTGGGCGCATAATATCGCAGTACAGCCGCACCACTCTGCCGTGGCTGGGCCGCCAAGGTAAAAACGAAAGCGTCGTCGGGTCTGGGAACAGCAACAGGTCGGATTCCTCTGTGTTGAGAAAGCCCTCTACAGCCGAGCCGTCAAAGGATTTCCCGTGTTCCAGCGCGTACGGGAGTTCTCTTGGCATGATGGAGATGTTCTTCTGATTGCCAAACAAATCGCTAAATGCCAGCCGAATAAACTTGACGTCATTTTCCTCCACGTATTCCAGTACCTCTTGTGCCATGCTGTTCATAACATACACCCTCCTTTTTCTGGTTTCATCATATAACATTTTAGTTGTAGGTGTAAAGCTGTTTGTAGGGATTTTTGCTGTTTGGCACCAGTACATAGAATTTTTTCTCCATAATTTTGTCCATCGGATAGGAAAACTCTGTGCAAAACTCCTCTATGAGATCTCTGATTTCCGCCATATCCTCTGGCGTAGCTTCTGAGGCCAGCACCTGCTCTGGCAAATCCTCTGGCAGAGTGTCGCAGCGCAAGTAGATCTTTCCCCCATGCATGCCTGTTCCGCAAAACCTCCCCACCGGCGGCCTGCTTTCCTCATTTAACCCCAGCACGATAATGATCCCACCGGCCTGGTATTCTCCTAAAAAGCTTCCTGCCTTTCCGCCGATGACCAGCACTGGCTTTTTCTCTTCATACGCCTTCATGTGGATGCCCGCACGATATCCTGTGTCATCCCGCACGAAGATCTTGCCGCCCCGCATGGCATATCCTGTGGCATCTCCGGAACAGCCGTAGATATAGATATTGCCGCTGTTCATGGTGTCCCCTGTGGCGTCTTGCGTGTTTCCCTGCACAGTGATATTCCCCCCATTGAGGTAGGCCCCCAGGGCATTTCCTGGCGTGCCCTGGATGGTGATATTTTTCCCGTCCAATCCACTTCCAATATATCTCTGCCCATTGCAGTTTTCTATGGTGATATCCGCATCATTTGCCTCTCTGATTTGCTCGTTGAGCACTTGAAAGTGCATATCTTTACTGTTAATGATCATCAAACAGCACCTCCCAATTTCTTCTTCCTCTCCTTTTGAGAAAATGCCATAAGCTGTGGCTTTTGCCTCACCAGCTCAAAATCAATGCTGCTAAGAGGCGTCTTTTCTCTAATTAGGCTGGTATAGATTCCCGCTCGTTCCACCTTGCCAATGATGATAAACCCCATTAGCCTGTCGCCCTCTACATAGAGCTTTTTATACGTGTCCGGCGTTTTATCCGCGTATTCTATTCCCTGATAAGCGCCAGCTGTTGCCATATGCAACCCAAAAAATCCAATGGCGTTCAAGGGCATGGCTTTGTCAAACACCTTGTCGCCCCCTGCCATATTTATGCCGGCACATTCTCCCTGCATATATGCGTTGGGCAGCAGCGCCAGTATGCGGTTCTTATCGGTGGTAATGTCGTGGCTCTCCACACAATCCCCTGCTGCATAGACGTCTTTTTCTGAAGTCTTACAACGCTGATCAATACAAATGCCTCGCTCCACGCGAATTCCCGCCTCCTTGGCCAGCTCCACATTGGGGCGCACCCCTACGGCTACTACTAAGATGTCAAAGGGAATTCTCTCTCCGTTTTGCAGCACTGCCTCCTTTTCCCCAAGTTTTTGCGCACTGGTATTTAAGTGGAATTGGATGCCCTGCTTTTCTATATGCTCTTGTACGATCTTTGCCCCCTCCGCATCTAAAATGCTGGGCAAAATATGGTCCGCCATATCCACCACGTGAATCTCCTTCACTCTTTGGTGGATGCCCTCTGCACATTTGAGGCCGATGAGACCTGCCCCGATGATCAGCACTCTGCTCTGGGGCGTAAGCGCCTGTTCCAGCCGTTTGGCGTCATCCAGGCTCATAAAGGTAAATTTGTTGGGTACCTGATCTAACCCCTCCATGGGAGGGATAAAGGGCCGGGAGCCTGTGGCTATCATCAGTTTGTCGTAGGGGATCTCTTCTCCATCCTCCAGCACCACCCTTTTTTGCTTGGGCTGAATTTGTTTGACGCCCATGCCCAGCCGCGTCTCACAGCCCATTTTTTCATAAAAATCATCTGGCCGGTACTTCATCTTTTGCTCATCTGTCTCGCCCAATAGCAAATAGGAAATGAGCGGCCGGCAGTAGGTGTGGTATCTTTCCCGGGAGATGATCACAATCTCCCCCTGCCTATCTATGCTCCGAATGCCTTCCACACAGCCAATTGCCGCTGTGGAATTGCCTATGATCACGTATTTCATATCCGCCCTAGCCCCTTTCTTCAAATACAATGGCGTTGTTGGGACACCCCGCAACACAGGCTGGCTGGCCTGTGGCATTGTTGATGCACAGCTCGCACTTTTGCACCACTCCATGATCCGATGGCATGACCGCGCCATAGGGGCAGGACAAAATACACGTGTAGCACCCGACACAGCGCTCCTCATCTATCGAAATCACCCCGTCCTGTATGGAGAGCGCCCCTGCAATGCATCCTTTTACGCAAAGGGGTTCTTCGCAGTGACGGCAGGACACCGCAAAACTCACTTGTCCTTTTTGTTCTATTTGAATCCTGGGGTGTATCTGCACATCCTTGAGCGCCTTTACCATGTCATCTTCTCCGGAATTGGCAAAGGCACAGTAGTATTCACATAAATGGCATCCCAGGCACCATTTTTCATTTACATAAACGCGCTTCATCATTGCCACCTCTTTTCCTTACTCTCCTGCGTGCTTAATACCCAAAATGTCCAGCTCTTTCTGGGTGAGGTCAATGCCCCTGAGCATGAGCCGATTTCCCTTCAGCGCTTCAATGGAGTTGATTCCCATGCCGCCCATCATCTCTTTGATCTCATGCCCCCATGCGGTAATCAGATTCACCAACCGTTGGCACCCGATATCCGGATTCAACCGCTTTACCAGCTCTGGCCGCTGTGTGGCGATGCCCCAGTTGCACTTGCCCATCTGGCAGCTCCTGCACAGGTGGCACCCTAGCGCCAACAGTGCGCTTGTGGCAATATATACCGCGTCTGCCCCCAGAGCAATGGCCTTTACGATGTCTCCACTGTTGCGGATGCTTCCCCCTACAACGATGGACACATCGCCTCGTATGCCCTCTTCCCGCAGTCTCTGATCCACACTAGCCAGTGCCAGCTCAATGGGGATGCCCACATTGTCTCGAATGCGGGTGGGCGCTGCTCCTGTTCCGCCGCGAAAGCCGTCAATGGCGATGATATCCGCGCCGCTCCTGGCAATGCCGCTGGCGATTGCCGCCACATTGTGCACTGCCGCGATCTTGACGATCACCGGTTTGCGGTATTCTGTGGCCTCTTTGAGGGAGAATACCAGCTGGCGCAAGTCCTCGATGGAGTAGATGTCGTGATGAGGCGCAGGGGAGATGGCGTCGGATCCCTCAGGGATCATTCTAGTCTTTGAGATGTCCCCCACAATTTTCGCGCCAGGTAAATGGCCGCCGATTCCCGGCTTGGCCCCCTGGCCCATTTTGATCTCTATCGCCGCACCCGCCTCTAAGTAGTCCTTATGCACTCCAAATCTTCCGGAGGCCACTTGCACGATGGTGTTCGCGCCATATTGGTAAAAATCCTGATGAAGACCGCCTTCTCCTGTGTTGTAGTAAATGCCCAGTTCTCTGGCAGCACGGGCCAGGCTCTCATGGGCGTTATAGCTGATGGAACCATAAGACATGGCAGAGAACATCACTGGCAAATTCAGCTCCAGTTGGGGGGGCAGCTTACAGATCAACTCTCCCTTTTCATCCCGCCGAATGTCCGGCGTCTTTTTTCCCAAATACACCTTGGTCTCCATGGGCTCCCGCAGCGGGTCAATAGAGGGGTTGGTAACTTGGGAGGCATTAATCAGCAGCTTATCCCAGTAGACGGGATAGGGCTTTGGATTGCCCATAGAGGATAGCAGCACGCCGCCAGTGGCCGCCTGTTTGTAGATCTCCGTGATGTTTTCCCCAGCCCAATTGGCGTTCTCCTTAAAGGTATGGTCTGTCTTTACGATTTTCAGCGCCCTGGTGGGGCAAAGGGAAACACATCTGTGGCAGTTGACACATTTGCTCTCGTCGCTCACCATCAGATTTCTATCTTCATCATAACGATGTACCTCATTGGCACATTGCCGTTCACAGGCTCTACAGGCAATGCACCTATCATAATTTCTCACTACTTCATATTCTGGATAGATAAAGTTAATTGCCATGGTTATCTTCCTTCCTCATTTAGTCTTACAATGACCGGCTGTCCGCCCTTGGGCGTCCAAATCCTCTCCGGCTCGGGCTCGATTTCCCGTATGGCGCATTCTTCACTGGCCATATAGACCATCTCACCCTTTTCCCCCACCACCATGGAGCGGAGTTTAAGCCTGTCATTCAGGCCCATCATGCCTCCAGAGAAGCCAAAGAGGATGGAAAACGGTCCCGTGACCAAGAGGCTGGCAAATACATTGCGCAGGTAGGTGAGTTTTGCTCTCTCCTTCTCTTCTTTTTCCTGAATTGTGGACCAAAATGGAGCGGCAATGACGTTCGCCGTCTCCTCCAGCGTCAGTTTCTGTCTTCTCACTAAGTAATCGATTATATAGGTAATGACCTCGGTATCTGTGAGCAAGTTGCAGCGGTATCCAAACATCTCAATATACCTTCTGTTGGCATCATAAGAGGATATCTCCCCGTTGTGTACGATGGAGAAGTCCAGCAGGGAAAAGGGATGGGCGCCGCCCCACCAACCGGGCGTATTGGTAGGATATCTTCCATGGGCCGTCCAGCAGTACCCTTCATACTCCTCTAGCCGGTAAAATTCCCCCACGTCCTCGGGGAACCCTACTGCCTTAAATACCCCCATGTTTTTTCCGCTGGAAAACACATAGGCGCCCTCAATATGGGTGTTGATTTTGACAACACAGCGAACCGTAAACTCCTTTTCCTCCAGATGGCTATCTGCCAGCTTTGTGGGAAGGGGTGTTACAAAGTACCGCCAAATCAGCGGCTCGTCTGTGATCTTTGGTGTCTTTTTCACAGGTATTTTGGATAAATTGATCACGTCAAAATGGGCGTCTAAGAACTTTTCACATTCTGTTCTAGCCGCATTGTTGTCATAAAATACGTGAAATGCGTATAGATCCTTGTACTCTGGATAGATGCCGTAACCTGCAAATCCTCCACCTAAGCCGTTGGATCTGTCGTGCATGGTGGCAATGGACTTTACAATGGTGCTGCCATTGATATTTCGCCCATCCTTGGCAAAAATGCCCGAGATAGCGCACCCAGAAGGGATCCGTATTTCTCCTTCTCTTCTCATTTCTATTCCCCCAATACTCGTTAACTGGTTAACGAATCATTTTTTACATGCTCTGTTGCATGCAATTTTCCTATTATTGAAGACAAAAAAAGCGTCCATCTAAGGGAAGATATTCTAACCTTAGATGAACGCCTTTGTTCATCTATTATTCTAGCCATCTTTTTATGTTTTGTCAACACAAATTGCAATTATTTTTATATAAAATTTCATTTTTTAAAAAATAAAATGT